>NZ_JBQCJW010000014.1:0-74535 GCF_051967575.1 Solibacillus silvestris | reverse complement strand
ATTCGTCTCGACCTCCGTGTATTTTACTTAATCATATCACGTTAGCTCGGTACGACATCTATCCTAACAGAGGGGGTATCGCAGGTGGTTCAACTTTAGAGCGTGAAGGCATTCAACAATTGATGACAGATGCCAAGAAGAAAAAATTTGAAGGCGTTATCGTACAAGATTTAACTCGCATCTCGCGATTAGGTCATTTAACTCAATTAGTAACTGACGTTTTAAATACTAATCAAATTAAGTTAATTACTTTATCAGAGTTAAATACTGATAATTACCCGACACTAGCAGGTTTTATTAACGATACTAGTAATACGAGCGTAATGGATTATATACACCTAAATTCAAAGCGTTGTGCTATCTATGTCCGTACACCCAAGGATTCAAGTGAACATTTGATTTCAAATCAAATTAACCAGTTGAATAAACTTGCTGATGTTCTTAAATTAGAAATTGATAGTATCTACATCGATGAAGGTTCAGGTTCCGAATTAAATCGAGAAGGTCTCCAAAAACTAATGTCTGATGCCCATGATAAAAAATTTGATGTGGTACTTGTACAAGGGCTATCACGCGTTTCACGTAATGCAGCAACAACTAAACAATTTATCAACTTATTGAATACTAATGAAATTGAGTTGCTATCTTTTGATGCTCAAAAAATTCAATTTTTAAATGATATGTTCGAACATTCAAGTAATCTTCCAATTATGGAGGATGGCCGACATGTTTAAGCGAAAAAAAGGAAAAAAGAAGTTACGGGTTGTAGCTTATGTTCGTGTATCGACGAAATACGAAAGTCAGCAAACATCCATTTCTGCTCAAATCGCAATGATTAAAAATTTCGCAGATGAAATGGGTTGGGAACTTGTAGAAATTTATATTGATATCGAATCCGGAGCAAAGTCAAATCGTGAAGGTATTCAAAAATTGATGACAGATGCCAAAAACAAAAAATTTGATGTAGTTGTGACCAAAGAGTTCTCTCGAGTATCGAGAAATAGTGCATTTTCATACGAGTTTTATGATGTCCTAATTCACAATCAAATTGATTTAGTAGCACTCGATGGATCTGTTAATACACTAGAAGATAATTCTATGAACTTGGGGTTATATGTGTGGCTGTCTGAAAATGAATCTGTAAGAACTAGTAGACGAATTAAAGCAGCGTATGATACACGTGTAAAATTAGGTCGCTTTGATGAAGCGCCATTTGGCTACGATTTAAAGGATGGACGATTATATGTTTCTAGCGATGGTAGTGCAGAAGTTGTGAAACAAATTTTTGCAGATTATATTGCAGGTAAGAGCTTCGATGGAATAGCACGTGCCTTATATAAAGAGGATGTTCCTACCCCAGCAAAACGAAAAGGTCATCAAAATGCCGGCGAAGTTTGGCACGGCTCTTCTGTTCGACAAATTCTAGAACGTGAAATTTACACTGGTAAACTTGTTGCAAAGAAAACTTCAACAATTTCTCCTACAACAACAAAGCGAATTGTTAACGATGAAGAGGATTGGATTGTTCGAGAAAACACACATGAGGCAATTATCTCTAAGGAAGATTTCGAATTAGTACAGCAGCTTATTAAAGCTAGAAAACGTATTCGTTCCCAACAAACTATACACCTATTTACAGGACTACTCATTTGTGCTAATTGTGGTGCAGGTATGCACTTTAAACGTGATCGTTATGTTTGTGGATATCAAAATAAATATGGGAAAAAAGCCTGTTCAGAAAATTTCCGTCCCATCGAAACAAAATTAATCCAAGCAATTTTAGATGATTTAAATTCACTTTATTTTTCAAAAGTATCTCAAAATTCTATTGAGAAGCTTTTAGACAAACAAATCGAAAATTCACAGACTAAAGTAAATAACGATTTAGAAAACTTCAACTTAAAATTAACTAGTCTACGAAAGAAAAAACAAAAGGCTTTAGAACTGTTCCTAGATGATAAAATTGATCAAGATTCATTCAACAACCTTGCATTGACATTAAATCCCCAAATTGACGAATTGGTCGAAAAGATTAATTTGTTAGAGGTTGAAGAAGAAAATGAAACAACCATCAATGTTGATGAACTAAAGCAATATATTCGGCAAAAACTAAATCCTGAACAACCGTTAACAGAATTAACACCAGAAATTCTAGCACGATTTGTAAAGGTTATCAAAGTAAAAGCAGACGGCCAATTAGAGGTGCATTATCGCACTTCTAAACCGTCTGCTTTTTATGTTTCTGACAATATTAAATTAACTATACCAAAGACGCATCCAAATAAAGCGTACGTTGAAAAACACGCTTAAATAAGGATTAGTCAGCTAGTTCAAGCCACGCACAGCATTCACAATGCGTCGTATGCGGGAACATATCAACCGGCTGCACTTCCTGTGTTTTATAACCGCCATCTTCCAAAATGCGAAGATCACGCGCTAAAGTGGCTGGGTTGCATGATACATACACAACCCGCTTTGGCTTTTGCTCAATGATCGTATTCAGCAATGCTTCGTCACAGCCTTTGCGCGGGGGATCGACTACTAATACGTCCGCTTCTTTTCCTTCTTTATACCAGCGCGGAATCACTTCTTCCGCCGGGCCGGCCTCGAAGTACGTATTTGTAAAGCCGTTCAATGCGGCATTGCGTTTCGCATCCTCGATTGCCTGCTCGACGATTTCAACACCCATCACATGGCCAGCTTTTTGGGCTAAAAACAGTGAAATCGAGCCGATACCGCAGTATGCATCGATGACGCGCTCATTGCCTGACAGCTGCGCATAATCCAGTGCCTGCTTATAAAGGACTTCTGTTTGGATCGGGTTCACTTGATAAAACGAGCGTGCGGAAATTTCAAAGCGGACATTGCCGATCGTATCTTCAATTGTATCTTTGCCCCAAAGCGTGATTGTTTCACTGCCGAAGATGACATTTGTTTTTTCGGTGTTAATGTTTTGGACAATCGATGTGACATTCGGTATAAGCGTACGGATTTTCTCCACAGCCGCGCTTGCCTGCGGGAATCTTTTCGATTTCGTTACGAGCACAACCATCACTTCGCCTGTTGCTCGGCCTTTACGGATGACAACATGGCGCAGCATTCCTTGATGCGACTTTTCCTCATATGGACGAACACCCAAAATCTCGATTTCGCGCTTTAAGTCAGCCATGACCGTATCGGCTTCCCCTGTTTGGATCAAGCAGCGCTCCATATCGACAATTGTATGTGACTTTGTTTTATAAAAGCCTGCCGCCATCTCGCCCGCTTCATTTTGCGCGAACGGGATTTGAGATTTGTTTCGGTAATGCCATGGCTCGTCCATTCCTTTTACCGGATGGACAGGCGCGTCGATTTTACCAAGACGCTTCATGACATTTGCGACCATATTTTGCTTCCATTTCAATTGTCCCTCATATGAAAGATGCTGTAATTGGCAACCCCCGCATTGTGAAAAATAGACACATGGCGCTTCCACACGATCGGCGGACTTTTCGATTAGGTTAACCACTTTTGCGAACCCATAGTTTTTCAATGTTTTTAATATATGGACTTCCGCCGTCTCTCCTGGAAGCGCCCCTTGAATAAATAAAGGGTAGCCATCGATTTTCGCGACGCCATTGCCATCATGTGTTAAATCTTCTATATAAACCGTTGTACGGTCATTTTTTTTAATTGGTGCCGTCATGTTCAGTTCTTCCTCTCATTTCAATTTCTTTATTGTACCACGCTCTTCATAATTTGCACTTATTATACTTTCGGCTATATTTTTTAATATTTCTTTTTATTACTTTTGGTGTAGTAATCAAATGGTAATACCTATATAATTTAGCTCATAGCACTAATAATTCTATTAATTTCAAGGAGAATAAAATAATGTCGGTTCGAAAAAAACTTAATTTTGGCTTTATTTTAATTGAGATTATGCTGCTTTTATCGATTGGCTTCGCTACTGTTCAATTTTCTCGAATTGGCGGGGAAGTATCTAAAGCAGTCGACGTACAAATGGCGCAAGTGCAGCGGATTAATGATATACAGCAACACATACTGTCTCAAGGTATATATGCACGTGCCTATACAGCAGACCCTTCTCAAAAAAACCTGGACTTATTATCCAATCATACGAGGGGCCTTGTGCAGCTAATTGATGAGGTACAAAGCGGAAATATAATAGCTGAAGCTACCCCTATCATTAGCAATTTAAAGGATCAGGCTGAAATTATTGCGCAGCAAATCAATAAAGTGACTTCCGCCATACAGTCACGCGATATATCCACCGCACTTTCAATAGTGAATGGAGATTATATGCATAGCAGCGTGTTTACGAGCGAGCTAGCGGAAAAAATCGAGGAGATTGAAAATAAAGAGCTTGATAAAATTGTAAAAGATACGCAAAGCATGATTTCCCTTTCCACTATTTTGTCGGTTATTTTCATCATTTTAACGATTATTGTCATTACGCTTTATATGATTTACACGAAGCGCGGCATTACGACACCGCTGCAAACTATCACAAAAGATCTGGAGCAAATCGCAAACGGCAATATTAAAGTTGCACATAAGCCGATCCGAACAAAAGACGAAATGGGGATGCTTTCACGGGCATTTATTTCTTTGCAGCATAATTTTGAGGAGCTGATAGTAAACATTCAGCAAAACTCTGATCAGCTAAACAACTCTGCCAATGCGCTCATGGAAAATAGTCATATTATTTCATCTGAAACAGCGCAAATCAACAAGCTGATTTACCATACATCACAAACTGCCGAGACGATGACAATCGGTGCAAATGAAAGCGCGGTTGCTGTAGATGAGACGTCCCAAGGAATCAACTCCATCGCTCTCGCTACGCAAGATCTCCATGGCGGAGCGGTCATATTGGCACAGTCTGCGAATGATGGAGTTAAAATTATTGACGAAGCGATGCAGCAGATGGAAACAATCTATGAATCGACTCAATCCATTTCACAGCTTTCGAATATGCTAATCGAGCAGTCCGAGCAAATTAGCACGATTACAAATGCAATTACCGATATTGCCGACCAAACAAACTTGCTTGCGCTTAATGCCGCAATCGAAGCCGCACGGGCAGGTGAACACGGAAAAGGATTTGCTGTCGTGGCGGATGAAGTACGAAAGCTAGCGGAACAATCAAAAAAATCGGCGAGCGACATCGTTCTGCTAATAGAAACGATTCAGTCCAATTCCAGAAATATGGGCGAGGCAGTGGAGAGCAGCTTGCAATGTGCAAATGATGGGGTTGTCGTCATTGATCGCGCAGGACATTCCTTCCATTCGATAAATAATAATATTCATGAAATGACCGAACGTGTAGAACATATTTCCGCGACATCGCAGCAAATTTCGGCAAGCTCCGAGGAAGTTGCCGCTTCAGTGACGGAAATTTCGCATGGGACGGAAAAGACAACGATGAACGTCGAGCAAGTAGCAACAGCGACAAAGCACCAATCAGAAATCGTTCAGCAAATGGAAGAATTGTCAGAGCGTTTGGCAGAACAGGCAAAACAGCTTCAGCAAAGCATGCATAAATTCACACTATAGATATGAAGAATTAATTAACCGCTCTCTCACTTGATAAATGATGCCTTCATCGTAACAGATTATATTTGTTACGATGGAGGTTTTTAAATTTGCGGAAACATCCGGATGCTATCCAAAGAACAAAAACGCCAAGGCGCCCGTCCAACTTCGAGTGGGCAAAACGCCAATTCGTGTGGCATGCCCCCAATGACTCACATCGTGTAAGCCTCAAACATTGGATTGCCCGTTGCAAAAGTAAATGTTTCATCATTTTTGCACGAGGGCACTGAAAATCCGTCTTCTTTATTAGGGGCATACATTTCAATTAAAGGTTTTTACTGGCGCAACAATCGGTCTTTTTTCTTCGGGAAATATATCTGCATATTTTATTCGTCAGGTGAAATACCCGGTGAGTTCTTGGCGTGTTAAATGAAGCGGAAAAACGGGAAAAAGAGGGTAATTTCCGCAACCGGGATGCAGGAGGTCCGCTATTACCGATCAGGAAATCAGTTTAAGCACCCACACTAATAGATAGACGGAAAAATTCCGCTTATTTAGAAAATGGAGTGAAATATTGCCTATATAGATGGAGAAATTCCGTCTATTGACTCGAAAAACATGAAAAGTGAGTATTTTTCTTTGCATAGGCGGAAAAACTCCGCTTATTCCCCACGAAACGAACCCCATTGCGCAAATAAGCGGAAAATCTCCGTTTATTTTATTTTCCCTTATCACTTAATTAAGAGTCTGAATCTCTAACAGAAAAATATAAATTTTGTTCAATAAAAGAGAATAGCTTTTATTAAAATTGAAATAACCGCACTATAGGCCCTTTTTTTTGCACGGAGGGCCTAATGTTAAGGGGAGTAGGCACAGATCGGATCGACCAGACGGGGACAACATTATCTTAAAAAGCTACCCTAATTCCAAACTCTATAATTTCCTAAACAAATTAAAAAGCTTGCAATGGCATCCACTACCGTTGCAAGCTTACACTAAATTTATTGTTCCAGCCTATCGATTTCCCGTATTTCATCGATCGGGACGAACACTTCGATGTGACGTTTTAAATTTTGGAAAATAGCAGGTGCATCCCCGCCGTATTCACCATCTAAATTTAAATGGACTTCCTGCTCGGAAGTTACGACTACACGACTCGCCTTCCGGTAAATGACACGCTCGTCCGATAAATGCTCACCGCGTAGGGCAAGTGATGCAATACGCACGAAATCCGCAATATTGCATTCCTTCAAAATCATCACTGTAAAAAGCCCATCATTAATCGAGGCATCCGGGGCTATTTTTTCAAAGCCGCCGACAGAATTCGTCAAACCGCATAAAAACATCATCGCATTGCCTTCGAATACCTCCCCATCCATTTCGATTTTCATATGTGTCGCTTTAATGGAAGGAATCATTTCAATCGCTTTCAAATAATAAGCCATTTGTCCAAGCAATGTTTTCATTTTGCTCGGCACTTCATATGTCAGTTCAGTAATCCGGCCGCCAGCAGCGATATTGATGAAATAGCGGTCATCATTTAAAATGCCGACATCGACAGGCAGTGTATCCCCGGCGATAATTATATTGAGCGCATCTTCAATATTGCGCGGAATATGCACCGCACGCGCAAAATCATTCGTCGTCCCCATCGGAATTAATCCAAGCTTTGGGGTTTTCTCATATTGGCTAATTCCTGCAACAACTTCATTTAATGTTCCGTCGCCGCCAACAGCAATGACAACATCAAATTCACGCTGCACTGCTTCGCTAGCCGCTTTTGTCGCATCCCCTTCCCCAGTAGTTGCATGACAGGAAGTTTCATACCCGGCCTTTTCCAGTTTTTCTAATACTTCAGGTAGATGCTTCTTAAATATTTCTCGTCCGGAAGTTGGGTTATATATTATTCTTGCTCTTTTCATTTTGATCTCATCCTGATTAGTTAATTTTTTTATTCTGTTCAAAGTATACTTCTCTCTGTTTTAGAAAAGCAACAATTGTTCTTCATCCACTCTCTTCAATAATACGCTTAAAATAGAAAAAAGTTCCTACTATATATATTAATAGTAAGAACTCGTTAGAAAATACGAAGGAAAATTATAGTGCTGCGTTTACTTTATTTTTGAAATCTTCATATATATAGCTCCAAAGCTCGGCATTCTCCACATATTGCCCGCGCATTTTTTCGTACAATGCTTTTTGCGACTCTTCAAACGCCGGGTCTTCCTTATCCGGCAATGTTGCGCGCATATCTGTTACAAGCTGCTGTAATTGTGGTGCGCGCGGCCCCCATGTTGTGATGACTTCTCCAGCTTCATTTAAAATTAAGTACATTGGAATCGCGCGTCCACCGTTTGTTAAATAGCGGTCGATCAACTCTGTGTCGGCATCACGCAAAGCTGTGCGGATTTCAATATTGGCAGCCTCAGCTACTTTGCGGATAATCGGGTTATTAATCATCGCATCCCCGCACCAATCTTCAGTAATCGCCAATATATGAATATTCGCCTCTTTTAGTTTTCTAAAGAATGCTGCATCCTCAGGAAGTGTAAAATTATCATAAATTGCAAAGCTTTGTTCTTTTAGTTGCGACATTGCATCCATATAATCTTTCATTGAAATGCTCTCTTCAAAATATTGTTGCTCTGTTTTCATAAATATGCCACCTTTCTATTACTTTCTTTTATTTTGCATGTTTTCAATATAAAAAGAAAGTTAAATGCGCTTCCTAAAAAACAGAGGCAATTTTCATATGTTCATCATATCCAATCAATCTATTCTTAGCCAATTGAAATGCGGTCAACGATAAGAAGAAACTGACCGTTTGCTGCAATGGACAGGAAAATTTTAATAGCCGTTTTTCGCTTATATTTATCCTTCAACGTCGAAAAAACTCCTTCACGAGGCATTGTGAAGGAGTTTTTACTATATATTAAGGCAATTTTCCAATGATATTGTACTTAATTGTTAAAAAGCTTCTGAAGTTGTTTTTGCTTGCATATGCAATGTTAAATAGTCTGGTCCGCCGGCTTTTGAGTCTGTGCCTGACATGTTGAAGCCGCCAAATGGCTGGTAACCAACGATTGCGCCTGTACATCCGCGATTAAAGTAAAGGTTGCCTACATGGAATTCTTCGCGTGCATATTCCTGGTTCATGCGGTTATTTGTAATGACTGCACCTGTTAAGCCGTATTCTGTGTTGTTTGCAATTTCAATCGCTTCTTCAAATGTGTCTGCTTTTGTCATTGCGACAACCGGCCCGAAAATCTCTTCTTTCATAATACGCGCTTCCGGATCAACATCTGCAAATACTGTCGGGTGTACGAAATAGCCTACAGAATCATCCGCTGTGCCACCAGCAACTAAACGGCCTTCTGTTTTGCCGATTTCGATATATTCACTAATTTTCTTGAATGCCGCTGAATCGATAACTGTCGCCATGAAGTTTGCATTATCTGCCGGGTCACCAATCGTTAAAGCTTTCGTTAATTCTTCTACACGGTTTACAACCTGATCATAAACATCTTTTACGATCACTACGCGTGAACATGCTGAACATTTTTGACCAGAGAAGCCGAATGCAGATTTTACAATTGATTGTGCCGCTAATTCTAAATCTGCTTCTTTATCGACAACGATTGTGTCTTTACCGCCCATTTCAGCGATAACGCGTTTAATCCAAATTTGGCCTTCGTTTAATTTAGATGCACGTTCGTTAATGCGCAAGCCGACATCACGAGAGCCTGTGAAGCTGATGAAGCGTGTTTTCGGATGATCTACTAAATAGTCTCCTACTTCTGCACCGCTGCCAGGCACGAAGTTTACAACGCCTTTTGGCAATCCCGCTTCTTCAAGCACTTCAATAAATTTATAGGCAACGACCGGTGTTGTCGATGCAGGTTTTAATAATACTGTGTTGCCTGTAACAACTGCCGCTACCGTAGTACCTGCCATGATCGCAAACGGGAAGTTCCAAGGCGAAATAACAATACCGATGCCTAGTGGAATGTAGTCATAGCGGTTGTATTCGTTTGGACGGCTTTCTACTTTGCGCCCTTCCTTCATTTCCAGCATTTGACGACCATAGTATTCTAAAAAGTCGATTGCTTCTGCTGTATCTGCATCCGCTTCATTCCATGGCTTACCTGCTTCTTTTGTCAGCCATGCTGAAAATTCATGCTTACGGCGGCGAATAATTGTCGCCGCTTTGAATAATACGTCAGCACGCACTTCCGGTTTAACTTTCTTCCAGGATTTGAATGCTTTATCTGCTTCTTGCATTGCTTTTTCAGCTAAATCTTTTGAAGCTTTTGAAACCGAACCAATCACTTCCGTTTTCTTTGCTGGGTTATATGATACGATCTTATCTTCTGTTGTAATACGTTCGCCACCGATAATTAGTGGATAGTCGGCACCAAGCTGTGCTTCTACTTTTTTCAGTGCCTCTAAATATGCTTGCTTGTTTTCTTCTACCGAGAAATCTGTAAATGGTTCGTGTTTGTAGTTAATCATTTATCATTACCTCCGATATTAAGTGCAATATAATTTTGCATTATTCTATATTACTTAATTTGAATTATGCAATATAATAATGCTTAAATCAAATATTTTTTCTTAAAAACAATAATTATCTTAATTTTACTGGCTCCATGATAAAATAAAACGAAGGGGGTTGCACCGCATGAAACAGCTCGATCGCTCTAGTGTCTTTGAATTTATGATCGAAAAAATAGAAACCGGCCTTTGCGCCATAGACGAAAATGGACGTGTTATCGTATACAACAAAAAGATGCGCGAACTCACTGGGGAATCGCTTGAGCAAATTACACAGCGTTTTTTATCACAGTCTCTCGACTTTAATTTAGAGCAGAATATGCTACAAAAAGTTTTAGCCTCAGGGCAAAGTTTTAAACATATAAAGCAAACATTCTGGAATGCCCTTGGTCAAGAAGTAACGATGATTAACGACTATTACCCATACACCTTAAATGATGGGACGAAAATCGCTATTCAATTATCCCGGGACATAACACAGCAGGAATTTTTAATGGACCGCCCACTTAGCCGTTATGGTGCGCCGTTGACTTTTGATATTATTACCGCAGTATCAAAATCGATGAAACAAGTTATTCAGCAGGCTAAAATCGCCGCTCTTGGCCGCATCCCTGTCATGCTTGTCGGGGAATCCGGCACAGGGAAAGATATGATCGCTGAAGGTATTCATCATGAGCTTTCCGAAAAAAACGAACGCTTTATAACACTCATATGCCGCAGAAATGAAGATACACTGCTAGCGCAAATCGAAAAGTATATTGCCGAGGAAAAAAATTACACCTTTTTCGCCGAACGAATTGAATTTCTATCGGATGGAGCACAAAATCGTATAGTCGAGCTTCTTGAAAAACATACCGAACGCAATCATGTATTCATTGCAAGCATTGGAGAAGACCCGATTGATTTAATCCAGCAAGGGCGCCTTTCCAAAAATCTGTATTATTTATTTTCCAACTTAACGATTCAAGTACCGTCATTGCGGGAACGCCGTGAAGATATTAAGCCTTTTGTGGACGATTATTTCGCTCGTCGTCGCATGGCTTACGGCAGCTCTGTTAAAGGATTAGCTCCTGAAATTGAAAAGATTTTCCTGAATTACGACTGGCCGGGCAATTTAAAAGAGCTCGAAGTTTTGCTCGATGATATTAGCGCACTGCTTACAACTGAAGAATATGTTGAGCTTATACATATTCCGGCATATTTCAAATGGAAGCTCAAACAAGCTGAAACGGTTAAATCCGAACAGCAGTCATTGTTCGACTTCTCCGGGCAAAATTTACAGCCGCTTGATGAATATATGCGTAAAGTGGAAGACCATTATATTACATATGCACTCCAGCTAAACGATGGCAATATTTCTCAAACAGCAAAAGCTTTAGGCATTCACCGTCAAGGCCTGCAATACAGATTGAAGCGTAAATAGCTGCCAAAAATGGTAAATAAAATTACATTTCCGCAAAATAAAGACCCCCTTTTTTTGGGAGGTCTCTATTTTTTCTATGTGCAATATTATTTGGCACCAATTGAAATTTTTGATTTTCATAGCATTAAAACGTTTAAGAAAGATATTTCAACAAAATTTTTTTTGTGTGAAAATCGTTGTTATTCCTCACTTTTCCCTTTTGCAAACATTTATCTACTCAAAATCTATTTCCTTTTTCGAATATTTTGTTTTATACTCACCTCAACATCAACAAAAATAATTTTTCACGTAGGAGGAGTATTCAAAATGTCGTTAAAAGATTTTTTTATCGCGCTGTCTGAAAATCAAACATTAAATTCTGCAGCCCAAAAATATGGTTTTAAACTCGGAGCGCAAAGTGTCGTTGCAGGTACAAATATCGATGAAGTCGTAGAAAGCATTAAAGAATTAAATGCACATGGCATTTCGTGTACTGTAGATAATTTAGGGGAATTCGTATTTGAAAAATCGGCGGCTCTCGCTGCAAAAGAGCAAATTTTAGCAGTAATTGAGCGTATTCATAGCGAAAATCTGGATGCGCATATTTCATTAAAGCCTTCACAGCTTGGATTGGATATTGATTTTGAGTTTTGCTCTGACAACTTGAAAGAAATTATCACATTAGCAAACGAATATCAGATTTTTGTTAATTTTGATATGGAGAACTATGCGCGTCTTCATCCATCATTTGATTTGCTGGAAAAATTCCATGCCGAATATGAAAATGTAGGTACGGTTATCCAAGCATATTTCTTTGAATCAGACGAAAATATCGAACGTTTTAAAGATTATCGCTTACGCCTTGTGAAAGGTGCATACAAGGAAGATGAATCTGTTGCCTATCAAAATAAAGCGGATATTGACCGCAAGTTTATCGAGCAAATTGAATATCATTTACTACATGGCAAATTCACTTCTATCGCGACACATGATCACAATGTTATTAACCATGTAAAACAATTTGTTGAAAAACATCATATTCCGTATGACAAATTCGAGTTCCAAATGCTTTATGGATTCCGCAAAGATATGCAATTGAGTCTTGCTAAAGAAGGATATAACTTCTGTACGTATGTGCCATTCGGTCACGACTGGTATGGTTATTTTATGCGCCGTTTAGCGGAGCGCCCTCAAAATCTTACACTTGTCACAAAGCAAGTATTCAATAAAAAGACGAATACGATTTTAGCTGTTGCTGCAGGTGCGTTTTTAGCTGGACGCTTAACGAAAAAGAAAAAATAGTTAGCAGCGGCGCCATATTATAATGCTTTGACGATTATATATTGCTTCATGATAAAGTGAAATTTCAAACAGGTTGTTACGGGCAATTTTCCTGCCTCCGCTTTCCGAAGCCTGAGGGGGAATTGCTGCTCCCTGCTAACGCGAGGTAAAGGTAGCAAAAAAGAATATTAAAGGAGCTGTTTTTATGTCAGATTATAGCTATCAATTATTGGCAATTATTATTTACATGATAGCCATGCTCGGAATTGGCTGGTATGCATTTCGCAAAACGAGCAACTTGACAGATTATATGCTGGGCGGCCGCGGACTTGGTGCGGCAGTTACTGCGTTAAGTGCCGGTGCAGCGGATATGTCGGGCTGGTTATTAATGGGACTTCCAGGAGCGATTTATTTATCAGGTCTTGTGGAAGCTTGGATCGCGATTGGTTTAACGATCGGCGCTTATTTAAACTGGTTGCTTGTAGCGCCACGCTTGCGTGTATATACACAAGTGACGAAGGATTCGATTACGATCCCGAGTTATTTGGATAACCGTTTGCGCGATAATACGAAATTATTACGTATCGCCTCTGGTATTATTATTTTAGTATTCTTTACGTTTTATGTATCTTCCGGAATGGTATCGGGCGGCAAGTTTTTCGAGAGCTCATTTGGAATGGACTATCATACAGGTCTTTTATTCGTATCTGCGGTTGTAGTCGCTTACACTTTATTTGGCGGATTTTTAGCTGTTAGTTATACGGATGTTATTCAAGGTTTAATTATGGTTATTACTTTAATTGCCATCCCAATATTCGGAATTTTCTTAACAGGCGGCATTGGGGAAACATTGGATTCTATTAAATCGGTCAATCCGGAAATGTTCAGCCTTCTTCCTTCCACGGTGACGGCAGCGGCAATTATTTCTTCGCTTGCATGGGGACTTGGCTATTTCGGCCAGCCGCATATTATCGTGCGCTTTATGGCGATTAAATCAGTGAAAGAGACGAAAAATGCGCGTCGTATCGGGATTGGCTGGATGATTTTCAGTTTGCTTGGCGCAATTGCAACTGCATTGGTCGGTGTTGCATACTTCCAGCAGCAAGGAACAGAATTAAAGGATGCTGAAACGGTGTTTATCGTATTAGGCCAAATTTTATTCCACCCATTCATTGCCGGTATCGTTCTTGCAGCCATTTTAGCGGCAGTCATGAGTACAATTTCTTCACAATTAATCGTAACATCTTCAGCACTTATTGAAGATATTTATAAAGCATTATTCAACAAGACAGCGACAGATAAACATTATGTATTTTTAGGTCGTGTAGCCGTACTATTTGTTTCCATTTTTGCAGCGATTGTTGCATGGAATCCTGAAAGCACGATTTTAGGCTTAGTGGCATTTGCATGGGCAGGCTTCGGTGCAGCATTCGGCCCGATCATTTTACTTTCTTTATTCTGGCGTAAACTTACAAATTACGGCGCACTTGCCGGGATGGTTGCAGGTGCCGCAGTAGCATTCGTCTGGGGACGTACGGAAAGTTTATCAAGTATGCTGTATGAGATTGTACCGGGCTTTATCGCATGTCTAGTCGTTGCAGTCGTAGTGAGTATGCTGACATATAAACCAAATGCGGAAATTGAAAAAGAATTCGATGAAACACAACGCATTTTAAATGAAGAACGAAAATAGCTGAACACGGTATGCTCTTTTTACAAAGACGCATGCCGTTTTTATTTTGAAAATAATGAAACTTTTTCCTAGTTTTCGGTGTATATATATTAATCAGACTTAAAGGAGTGGAAATAATGCTAGTCGTAACAACGAACACAATAGAAGGTAAAACAATTGAAGCTTACCACGGGATTGTTTCAGGCGAGGCGATCATGGGAGCAAACATCGTGCGCGATATTTTCGCATCGGTAACAGATATCGTCGGCGGTCGCAGTGCCTCTTATGAAGACAAGTTGGCGGAAGGGCGGAAAATTGCCATTGAAGAGATGACTGATCGTGCACGCAGCATGGGGGCCAATGCCATTATCGCTGTAGACCTTGACTTTGAAACTTTGCGCGAAGGCATGATGATGTGTGTCGCAACAGGTACAGCCGTAACGATTCGTTAAGTACTTGAATACTGGAAATGATACAATAAAAGCGTATTTGGTTATTTTTACTAACCATTACGTTTTTATTTTTGTCTAATGGAGGGTTTTCCGATGCAACTAAAACAATTATTCCCATCTCTAATACGACATACAACTTTTCCAACAGCGCCACATACATCGACAGCAATTTTTTATGACGGCAGCAACCATTGCTGGTATGAAATCCTGAAAAGCGAAATTTCTGCACGCGATATTTTATTTTTAACGCAATTTTTGGAAGAACAAACAGAACAGCATAATCCTTGGTATTTGCTATTAACACAGGGAATCGTCATACCGAACAAATCTGATACGGTAATCCGTGTATTGCAATATGCGACAAAAAGCAAATCAGCACAATTAAATTATGCAGTCGAGCTATTTTTCATGAATGATGCACTGCTTATTGAAGCTGCGCCGCAAACTTTTTGGATAATTTTATTTAAAGATTATTCCTTACAAGAGCTAGAGAGTTTTATTGCCATTTTAGAAAATGACTTTTATATACATGGACAGCTCTTTATAGGGCAGCCACACCTTATCACCAATACGGTTCATACTGTTTTTTCGATTGAACAGCGAGTATTTCAAACAATACAGAAATATTATTTTGAGACGATATGCACGTTTACGAATAGCCTGCTTTTTTTATTGCCGAGCTTTTTGGAAATGCCTGTTCAGCATTACTTGCGGCAAACTATGAACAATCATTTCAACGAGGAGATCAGCATGACGATTTCCGCTTTGTTTTCGCACAATGGGAATGTTTCCGCTGCCGCAAAAGAGTTGCATCTGCATCGTAATACATTGCTTTACCGTCTACAGCGTTTTTATGATGAAACATCGCTTGATTTGAGGCGCAGCGAAGATTTATTAATCGCCTACTTAAGCGCCCAGTTATTCAAATTGACGGAATTTTCTTTATAATTTATTGCAATTTGCACAAAGCATTGTCCCTTCGCTTTTTTTAAAATAATAGTAATGAAGGGGGAATTGACTATGCTAGATTTCGATCATATTAAGAAACGCTATCCGGACGGTTATGTCGCAGTTGAAAATTTTCATCTAAATGTGGAGCCTGGGGAGTTCATCGTCCTTGTCGGTCCTTCAGGCTGCGGGAAATCAACGACATTGCGTATGGTAGCAGGTTTGGAAACGATATCGGAGGGCGAGCTTCGCATTGATGGAAAACGCGTCAATGAAGTGGAGCCGAAAGACCGTGACATTGCCATGGTGTTTCAGAACTATGCACTTTACCCGCATATGAATGTTTATGAAAATATGGCGTTCGGTTTGAAATTACGCAAAATGCCGAAAAGCGAAATTGATGCAAAGGTTCGTGAAGCGGCCGCTATTTTAGGTTTAAGTACACTGCTCGATAAAAAGCCAAAATCTCTTTCAGGCGGTCAGCGCCAGCGTGTAGCATTAGGGCGTGCCATCGTTCGTGATGCAAAGCTATTTTTAATGGATGAACCATTATCAAACTTGGATGCAAAGCTCCGTGTCCAAATGCGGTCCGAAATTACTAAACTTCACTATCGTTTAAATACGACAACATTATATGTTACACACGACCAAACAGAGGCAATGACTATGGCTAGCCGCCTTGTAGTCATGAAAGATGGGGTTATCCAGCAAATCGGGACACCCCGAGAAGTTTACGATACTCCCGAAAATGTATTTGTCGGCGGCTTTATCGGTTCGCCTGCCATGAACTTTCTTCGCGGAAACGTCGTAGGGGATTATTTTGAAATAGGAAATGAAAAAATCCGTGTGCCGGAAAACAATCTAAAATTGCTAAAAGAGCAAAACTATTTAAATCGTGAAATCATTTTAGGCATCCGTCCTGAAGATATTAACGACGACTTTAAAACAGGCGCCCCGCATTCGGAAAATGGGGTAACGGCAACAGTGCAAGTAAGTGAATTAACCGGTGCCGAAACGATTGTTTACGCGAATATTGATGATCAGCAGTTTGTCGGCAAAATTCATGCGGATTCCGATATAGCGATGGGCCAAAAGATTAAACTGAACTTTAATTTGACGAAAGCGCATTTCTTTGACCCTGCCACTGAAAGCCGCATAAGATAGAAGGGAAATTGCCGAATCAGCCTTTCCCGGCCCGGTTTCTAGCTGCCGGTAACCGCAGGGCAAATCAATTTTAAAAGACTGAAAAACGACCATTTTACTAGCAGGTAAAATGATCGTTTTTTACTTTTAGGATTAATACCCACTCTCTGCTTTACAACAGCGCTGCTCCGATTAATCCTGCGTTTCCTTTATTAATGCTTCCTTGCACTCGCCCTTTTTTATGTTCAAAAAACGGTAAGCCGAAATAGCTGTCGACCAATGCAGCAATTTCTTTCACAATCTGGGGATGGTGGTTCATCACGCCTCCCCCAAGCACAACTACATGGGGGTCCAGTAAAAGAATGAAGCTGTGGATTTTTTGTGCGATTTCCTGTTGCCATTGTTGTATAATCGGCACAACTTCTTCGTCTTGCTCATAATATTGCTGCAAAAATTGCTGTAGTGTAGTATGATTGCGGTTTGTTTTTTCCTGCAGCAGCTTTGCCAGCCAAGGCCCTGCACATTGCTCTTCAAAATACGCGCCTGTTTTAGTTAATGAAAAGCCGACTTCTCCCGGTATTCCTGCCCCCCGCAAAAATTTCCCTTCATGAATCGTGCAGCAAGCAATCCCCGTGCTGATCGTTAAATAAATTAGCGTCTCTTGCTCAAAATGCCGTATTTTATATTCGCCATTTGCCGCTGTCATCATATCTGTTTCCATATGAATCCCCGCTTTTGGATACACCGCCTGCAAACGCTGCACTAACGGAAATTGGTTCCACGGCAAGTTTTGCTGATGTACGACAATGCCGTGCTGTAAATCCAAAATTCCGGGCAATCCTACGGCAACTTTAGCCACTTCTCCTTCTTTGTTCTGTATAAGCTTATTGAATCCGTCAATCATTGCCTCAAATAAAGCTTCTGACTGCTGCGGGCTTGCAACTTCCAATTGCTCAATAATGTGCTCCGGTTTTTCCTTGCTTGAAATCCCCAATGCCAGCTTAGTACCCCCGATATCAGCGCTTAAAATCCACATCCTCATCCACCTGCTTCAAAAAGATTCCATATTTTTTCCAAACAGTATATCCCAACTTTTCGTAAAAGGCAATCAAGTCGGTCCAGTCGATAAATAATGTCGCTTTTCCGCGTTGCTGTAAATAGTACTCTGCCGCTTCGACAACCGCTCTGCCCAACCCGTATTTGCGGTACTTTTCGTCGATGCCTAATGGGCCAATGCCGCCTAAATTGTCAAATTGCTCTGCCCAATTATAATTCGGTCCTTTCCAAGCGCTTTGCTCGTCATTTATACGGCAAAAGCCAACAATCTTCCCTTCCCATTTCACGACTACATAATCCCGGCCAGTTCCCCCATGCTCGAAGTAATCATGTGCTTCAAATGTCCATCGTCCAGGGAAGGCATTTGATATAAAATCGATGAATTGCTGCTGCTCCTCTTTTTCCAGAAGAACAAACTGCACCTTGTCCTTTTCGGGAAGCGCTAAAGGTTTCGTCACTTTTCTTGTGAAATCCGCGCTCTCTACAAGCCGCCTATAGCCGAATTTCTCCGCAAACGCAATTCCAGCCTGCTCTGTCAGCGGAATTCCGCATAATAAATGCCCTAAATCCCCGCCGATTTGTATTTTCCTCACATTATTTTTTATAAGTGCCTGTTCTGCATATTCATAAAGCTCTGTCGCAATTTTTTGCTGCCGATAATCAGGGTGCACAAGCAGCATTTGAATCCAGCCATGTGCTTTGTTTAATGCAACATCATATGTATCATGCCACATTTTCGCAATGACAATGCCAACTACTCTCCCATCCACCTCTTTTACAGCACTTCCCTCCCGTAAAACATATGGAGACCGCCATATGTTTTGCTCAAGCAAACGGTCTGTCAGCAAAAAATCAGGTAAACACTGATTCCATAAATCCAAAATTTCCTCATTAAATTTCTTAGTCAATTGCTTTAGCATATCATTCCCCTCCAAACGTTTCTTCCATACGGCGAATCGGATCATCCACAATCGACATATCCCATTCAACAACATGCCCTTGCTCCAGCAACGATTGTTTTATGTCTTCATATGCCAGTTGCTGGACAGGTTTGTGCATATGCAGCGCCTGTGCAGCGATTGTGCCTGCAACTTGACCAAGCATCATGAATACAGGCTCCATGCGAATGGACCCATACGCAATATGTGAGGCGCTTAAGCAGACCGGCACGATTAAATTCGTGCATTCTTGCTGTTTTGGCAATAATGCGCGCAAATCGATTGCAAAAGGCTTCACCGGAATTTGAATGTCCCCTTCATTAACTACCCGTCCATTCAATACAACCCGGCGGCAATGGTGCGAATCCATATGAAAGGAAGCGACCGCGACCGGCTGCTCGCACACGCGATATTGAAGTGCGTTATGCTCCGTTATGCAATATTCCCCGATCATTCTGCGTGCTTCGCGAATATAAAGCTGCCTTGGCCAATGATTCGTCTCTAAAAACTCGTCCGCCGGCAAGCCCCATTGCTGCACCTCCTGTCGAACATCGGCCGGCACTGCCTCATCATTTACCAAAAAATACAAAAGCCCCGCCACATATGTTACGTGCTGCTGAAAAATTTTCTCGCGCAATGAATAGCTTCCATCTGGAAAAGCATAATTCTTGCCGATAAAATCGGTGGAAAAAGCGCCATAGTTATTTAAATCTGTTTTGCCGTTCATCAAAGGCGTATGGAGCTTCATCGCATCCCAGTGCCCCGCCTGTAAATAGCGCAGCAATAATGCATAGTGCTCTCGATTATAGCTTTCCGGTTTTGGGAAAGGAACTTTATTTTTCTTCGTTAAGCAAACCCGAAAATTATATGCCTGGATCCGTTGATCGCCCGCACCGTTTTGCTCTGTTGCAGGCTCATCGGAAATCCCATACAGCAAACCGCTTTCAGGTTCACCTTCCACAATATAAGGATCGATAAATCGTTCAAATTTATGATGCTGTGTACCGAATTGCACGCCATTATATATTTCTTTGTATACTGCGTTCGCTTCTCGTCCAACAATATACGAAACCTTTGCATTTGCCATCAGGTCCCCTTCATAGCTTGCATCGATAAATTGCTGTGCTTCGTATGTTGTGCCATCCGTCATCCTGACTTGCCGGATCGCTTTATTTTCCTTGACGACCGATTCGATGAATTGCTCTGTTTGTACATCGATCGCAAAATCCGCCAGCCATTTTTTAAAGATGCCCTCTGCTACATGGGGCTCAAAACGCACACATTTTTTCAAACCGTAATGTTTGGCAACCTCTTCGTAAAATTGCTTCGCCAAACCTCCTAAAGCTTCTTCCGCCCCCAAGTCTGTTGCCCCTAAGCCACTCGCCGTCATACCGCCGATAAAACGGCTGCACTCGGCAATACGCACATTATAGCCTTGCTTCTTTAGTGTAATCGCTGCCGTAATGCCTGCGGGTGTCGCTCCGTATACAAGTACATCCTGCTTCAAATGTAGCTTGCGCTGTGTCTTTTCCCGATAATAATAAACAGAATCCCACATTATAATGCCTCCCAGCGTTCCTTAGTCACTTGCACAACCTGTTTTACAGCTTCCGTATAATGCTTCAACGGTGCTTCCACATTTGTTTGTTGAATTAATAGTTCTACTTCTGTAAGCATATTAATGACTTCCGCCTTCGCTTCCGGATTTTTTGCTTCCACAACACGGCTTGGGAAAAAAATTGTATTGTATTTACTATGCTTCCCAAGCATTCTCTCCATTTGCCGTGCGAATTGCTGCATCTGTCCCGATAACAAATGAGGGACGGTTTCAGCATGCTCCCAAAGCGACCGTGCAAAAACAATATTGTTCAGCTGTTGATATTGCTGATATTCATAATGCTCCATATGTCGTTGTTCCTTCGCAGATTTATGCAATGGCACTACTAAGTTCACCATTCCATTGCAGCCGATTTCCCTATAGCGTTCCACATCCGCTGCAATTCGATCAAACAGCAGCGGGAACAATTCACTAAGCATAAAGTGGTCGCTGTAATATTCGAAAACCGTAATCGATCTGTCTGTTGCTTGCCGCCAATCGATCAGGCTTTTCCATGCACGCAAATCACGCTCGGATTCATAGCTTTCTGTATAATCGCGCCCCCAATAAGCGTATAGAATATCGGTTGCCCCTGCTTTCTGCTGCTTGCGTTCAAGCATTTCCCAGCTTAAACCCGCATTATAAACAATATGCTCCACTTCTACTTGCAGGCTTGCTTCCTGCAATGCCCGCTGAAGCTTTTCCGTAAAGCCAATGTAGCGTGTCAAAAATAATGCAGCTTCATCCCCCTTTGCCCCGACATCTTCCGGCCATAATGAAATGCGGCGAATGACCGCTTCACGTCTACAATAGGAAACGATGAGCCGAATGACTTCCTGCTGCGCTTGTTCATCCTGCAGAAAGTCATGATTTTTCATTGCATATGCAGCTGTAAATTCTGTTTCCTTGCCGATCAGATCATTGACCGCCCCATCTGCTGCCGTTTTCCCCGCTATTTCAATGCCTTTTGCCTTTGCGATTAAATAGCGTAAACTATGTCCGCCGAGCGTTACTTCAATTCCTCGTTTTTGAATTTCCTCCGAAAGTGCCTCTTTTACTTCATCCCACAGGAAAAACGTGAAAAACACTTCATTCAATCCATTTTTCGTCCCTACGTCGAGCATTCTTTTTAAAAATAAGATGTCGTCAATTGTCTCAAAAACATTGCCGCGGCGAGAAAATTTCGGCTTGCCTATATATGTTTCCTCTATACCTTCCGCCTCGATTTTCCGGTGCTGCTGCAAGTCGAAAAAAACGATGCCTTCCACTTTTTCGATGAAGCGATAAACTCCGTACAGCAAAGCCCGGCTAGAATTGCCTCGAATTAAATAGGAATCCTTGCAATGGATGATCTCAAAGCCGTCATCAGCTATTTCAGTGTCATTACGCTCAAATTTCACGCGCTTGCCGCCTTTGTAATATCTTTTCAGTTCATCCAATGCAAACTGCTCGATTGCATTTTTGGTGGTGAATGATGTATCCATCAGCTGATCCTCCCTGTCATTGTTTCTATTAATTTAACAAAAAGGATACCCGAAAACTGAGCATCCTTTTAATTGATTTATATTGTTACCGCTTGCTTTTTTCTATTTGATTCATATGCAGCAAGGGCGATTTCCAATGACTTCAGCCCATCATACGCGGAAATAAGCGGCTTTTCGCCCCGTTGGATTGCTTGTACAAAGTCGACGATTAAATCGAAATCTGTATCGTTTCCGCTATATAAATGTGCAATGGACTTTTCGCCTTTACTATACAAATTCAGCTTTTCATTAAACATATCCACTTTCCGTGCCGCTTTTGTACCGATCACTTCAATCGTCACATCACCCCAAGTCGGAAATTGCGGGAAGCGCGACCAGCTTGCATCATGCGAAGCGATTACGCCATTTTCAAAAACAATTGTCATAATGCCCGCATCATCCGTATTCAGCTCTGTGAAATAGCGGCTCGCAAAGGCGCTTACTTCCTTAGCCTCGCTTCCCATATACCAGCGCATAATATCCACCATATGCACCGTATGATCTAATACCGCTCCACCGCCCGCCAACTGCTCATCAATGAACCAGCCGCCTGGATTTTGTCCTCGATTTGTCGAGCGGATGGCAACAATATCGCCCAGCTCGCCTTCCGCAATCGCTTTTTTTAAATCTTGAATTGGCGCACTATAGCGTACCGGATAGGCAATGGAAAGCTGGACATCATTTTGCTCACAAACAGCAATCATTTCTTTTGCATCTGCAATCGTCGTGGCAATCGGCTTTTCGCATAAAATATGCTTTTTCGCTTTTGCGGCAGCAATAACCATTTCCTTATGCAATACATTTTCGCTGCATACTAGCACCACATCGATTGCCTCAGCTAAAAATGATTGCATATCGTCAAAAAACGGGACATGATAAAGCTCGCTTGCCTTTTGACCGCGTAAAACATCCGTGTCATATATCGCGGTTAATGTCGCCCCAGGTATTCGCTTAATCGCATCTGCATAGCTTGTCGCATGAATGTGCGCAAAACTCATTATCCCGATATTCATCGCTTCCCACCTCTTTGCAATAGCTCCCGAATTTCCTCGAGCTTATTATCATAGCTGGTATCCCACAAAACGGCATATGCCATAATCGCCTCCATATTTTTATAAAGCGTGCGATTGTTGCTTGCATCTCCCGTCATTTGCAAACTATCAAACTCCAAAATGTGCAGATGGCTGCTCCATTCAAATTCAATGCGCTCAGAACCTGTCATATATTCTAAATGCGCCATTACATTGTCGCCGAATTCACAAAGAACAATTGTATAGGATGTGTTTCCGCGCTTACTTGACCGAACTGTTAAATGATCGGCCGGGCCAAACCATTCAGCCAATGCCAGCATATCTTCTTCAATTGAAAAGCATTCCATAGTCGTCCTGCGGAAACGAATGACACCTTTTATTGCATCATGCTCCTTTAATACTTTGTGCAATTGAAGGGCAAAGGAATATGACCATAGATCAAAATAAACAAGCCCAGCCGGCGGGGCAGGCGAAAATGGATTGTAAGCCCCTAATGTGGGACGATGCAAAATTGTCACGTCATTTGGTTCATTGCCCGTTTGCGATGTAAAGTTATACAATGGCGACTGCATCAATATATGCTTCTTATGAGGTAAAACAATTTGTATCATTTAATCACCTACAGTTTAATTTCTTGTCGTGTTGCTGCGGATTCATAAATCGCGGTCAGCATTTTCATTACGGCAACACCATCCTCCACAGGGGAAATGGGCTGTTTGCCTGTTAAGCAACACTCCACAAAATGATTGATTTCGTTTGTAAACGCCCCTGTAAAATCAAAACCCGGCATATCGATTTGCGGCGTCACATTTAATATCGTTTCATGCCTTTCCTGTACAATGACAAGCTCAGGCTCAATTTCCGCGCCTCCCTTTTCACCGTAAAGCTTCACACTTACTTCATCCTGCTTTGCCTGTAATGTAAAGCTTACATCAACAAATAGCGAAGCTCCATTTTCAAACCGGATCAACGCATTGGCCAAATCCTCGACATCGTTATGTTCTGCATTGAAATCAGCCGCTTTGTAAAAGGACAAGTTTTCTATATGTGCACGATTCCCCAGTTTTTTATATGTATTCCCTGTAACGGAAATCGGTTTTGGTTTCCCCATCAAATACCAGCAAAGATCAATCATATGCACACCTAAATCCATAAGTGGGCCACCGCCCGATTTTGAAATATCGCTAAACCAGCCGCCTGGATTTCCTAAACGACGCAAGCATGATGCCTTTGCATAATAAAGCTCGCCCAATTCTTCCGCATCAATAAACTTTTTCAAAACGCCTACATTGGAAGCGAAACGACGCACATAGCCTACCTGCAAAATTTTATTCGACCTTTTCACCGCCGCTTCAATTGCATATGCTTCTTCCATCGTGATGCTTAACGGTTTTTCAAGCAGCACATGCTTGCCGCTTTCCAGTGCTTTAATTGCAAGCTCGGCATGGGAATTATTCCATGTACAAATGCTGACAGCGGCCATTTCGTCATTTGCCAGTAAATCATCCACATCCGTATATAAGTTTGCTGCTTCATATTTTTCACCCAACGTTTGGAGTCTGTGCTTGTTTTGATCACAGATTGCGGCAATTTCAACTTCCGGATTTGCAAAATACGGGCCTAAGTGGAATTCTGAAATGGAACCGCCGCCGATTACACCAACTTTCAGCATATTAGTTTCCCCCCGTATAATCGATAATTGCTGTCAGTGCCTCATCTTTTGCCAACTGTTCATAAATATTCGCCGATTGCGCAAACGGGATTTGCAGCTGCACAAAATCTGCAACATCAATCGCTTTTCTTTCTAATAAACGAATATACGCCGCCAAGTTTCGTCCTTCTGTCCATCGAACATAATGATAAGGATAATCGATAGCGTCCTTTTCGTAGCGCGCATCATAACGCCCAGGGCCCCCTGCACGGGAAATTGTAATAATGGCCTCTTTGGCGAAAAGCTGTTCACGGTTAAACTGTGGCTCTACGTCTCCGACAATGACAATCCGCCCTTGTTTGCGCACCCACTCCAAACTTCGCGCTGTCGTTTCGGAATGTTTGCCGCCCGCGCATAACAGGACTGCATCGGCACCTTGACCGTTTGTAAAAAGCTTGATATGCTGCTCCATTTCGTTCAAATCCGAAAAAGCCTCAATCCCGGCAGCATCCTTTAACATCGCTGCACGTTTCATGTTAGGCTCATAGCAAATGACGTCATAGCTTGCCGCCGCGCAAATTTTGGCAATCATTTGACCAAGCACACCAAGCCCGATAACAACTACCGACTCGCCAAATTGAAGCTGTGCCTGACGTATTGCATGTATCGCTATCGTCCCGTGTGCCGCCAATGAAGCATGCGCTAATGCCACATTCGCGGGGCATTTTGCAACAAGCGTCTCAGGCACGACCATTAGCTCCATATGGCCAACATACGGCGCACCATAGCATGCAACAATATCACCGATTCGCACATTGGCAACAGCTTCGCCAATTGCTCTTACAACTCCGACCGCACTATAACCTAGTTGTCGTACGCTATCCTTGCTTCCTTCTATCAGCAAACGCTCCGTGCCAGGAGAAACAGCTGTATATTTTGTTTCGACGAGTACACCTGCCGAAAATAATGTTGGCTGTTCAATTTCCACTATTTTTGCCGCACGATTATGTGCTTGTAGAGCTCTCATATTACTCACCTGATTTCCATTTCGATAAATTGGCTTGTACGAATGCATCATCATGTAAATGCGGATACATTTCGTACACTCGCGTAATTTCCTCCGACTGTCCTTCGCTTAGTACTTCATGTTCCGCCAAACACCAATTCCCTTTTAACAATCCTTGCCGCGCCAGTACTTCATTAATACCCGCTATGCTTCCTTTAAAGGCATGAGCCGGATCAAAAAAGGCTGCATTTGCATCAGTTACTTCAATCGCTTTTGATAGCCAACTGGAAGGCTGCTGCGCATTTTCGCGAATCGCTTTAATCTCTTCAAAATATTGTACAGCTGTTTTTGTCCAAACAGACCAATGTCCGAGCAGGCCGCCGACAATGCGTTTTTTTACTGTTTCACCATTTATCGTAAATGCATATTCAGATAATAAGTCAACGACGATGTTATCATCATTTCCTGTGTAAAGTGCAATATCATCACGGCGTTTGCTGTTGCAAACCGCACGTACGACATCCAATGTTTGATAACGGTTAAACGGGGCCATTTTAATTGCATGTACATTATCGATATTTGCCAGCTCATGCCAAAATCGATATGTAAACACACGCCCCCCAACAGAAGGCTGCAAATAAAAACCGATAACAGGGATGATTTCCGCCACTTCCCGTGTACGTTCCAGCAATTGCTCTTCCGTCAACTCCGCTAAACCGCCCATGCTTAAAAGCGCTAAATCATAGCCGAGATTTTTCAAAATCACCGCTTCCTGTACGGCTTGCTCAACAGGACCGCAAACACCGCCGATTTTAATGAAGGAATCGGGCACATTCGCTTTTGCCATTTCGTCGATCGCAAGCGCCAATACACGCTCATATAAATTAAACCGGGGATCGCGTATTTCAAATTGCGTTGTATGCACACCTACTGCCAATCCGCCTACACCGGCTTCAATATAATATTTAGTCAACGCTCGTTGGCTTGCTTCGTCCAATGACCTATCTTCATTTAATGCCAGCGGGTGTGCAGGGATGAATGCGCCATCGAATAATGCTTTCTTCACTACCTCTTTCATATTAAAACGCCCCTTTACGCTCTTGGAAGTGTGTCGGCTTATTTATCGTTTCGCCATCCGCCTGCACCCAATTTGCCACTAGATCAAGCATTTGCTCCAATGTTACGCGCGGATAGCCGAATAATTTATGTGCTTGATAGGCCGTATTTATTAATGCTGTCGGCTGCTCTTCGCCGACAATTTTCGCTTCTTTATTAAAACGTTTAGCAAATTGGTTGGCTAGCCAGCGTACCGATAATGTCTCCGGGCCTGTTACATTTAGGATTTTCACCGGCGATTCGCAATGCAGCAATGAACGGATCGCATATTCATTTGCATCCCCTTGCCAAATGACATTGACGCTTCCCATCGTGACATCTACCGGTTCGCCATTGTAAACCGATTTTGCGATTTCCAGTAGCACTCCATATCGCAATTCATTCGCATAGTTTAGTCGGAACATTAACATTTTCGTATGGAAGCGATTCGAAAAATTTGTGAAAATCCGTTCACGCCCTAATGTGGACATTGCATACTCGCCAACCGGTTCTGGCACGATATCTTCTGAACAGTTGCTTGCTGTCACTGGCGAAAACGGATAAATATTTCCAGAAGAAAAAACAACGATATTGGAATTTTTGTATTTATCAGCTACACGTCCTGGCATATACGTATTCATCGCCCATGTGACATGCTCATTGTTCACTGTTCCGAACTTGTAGCCCGCCATAAAAATGACATTGTTGACGTTCGGCAATTGCGCCAATTGTGCTTCATCCAACAGATCGCAAGTAATTGTTTCAATTCCGGCTTGCTCCAATTCTTCCTTCAGTTCCTTATTCGAAAAACGGGCTGCACCGATAATTCTTTTTTCAATTCCCGCTTCCATCGCAGCGCGTTTTGCCATTTTCGCCAATGTCGGCCCCATCTTGCCTGCGATACCTAAAATTAAAATATCTCCATCTATTTTTTTCATATCTTCCACAAGTGCTGCAGAAGGGTTTGTCATAAATTCCTCTAATTGTTCAACCGTTTGCATTAAATACACCCCTTCTAATTTGAATATTCTTACTTTTTTTCGTAAAATTATATTAGTATGAGTTTTGGAGGCATCTACATGACGAATCACAACAGAATATATACCTCTCAAAGTTTAATAGGAATTATCACTCCCGAGATTATGCTATTAAGGATTAAAGAATGTTTGCGCGGATTTCCGAATATCCAGCCCCAATACTTTATTCTTGAAGATTTTTCGCTTACAGATGAATTAAAATTATTTTTGACTCAGCATGAAATACTCGTCATTGCTGATCCTTATATTTATCAACAACTGAAAAACTATGAATCTTCATTGCATTTATATCAATTAAATACCCGCGCGATCGAGCTTTATCAGCTGTTGTTAACACATCAAATAAAACAGCAGACAAAGCAATATTGTTTTGATTTTATGCAACAGAGCGATATATTGGCCATCACTCACCAGTTTGAAGAAAAGATAGACTACGTTTTTTCCAAAGGCAAAGCGACAGAGCATATTGTCCAAAATCATATTTCCTATGCAGCACAAGGTTATTTTCCTGTGACAACGATTGCCGCCGTTTTTAAAAGGCTTTGTGAACAAAATGTCGAATGTGAATACTTGATCCCAAAGAAACAGGAAATGATTGTCGCATTTGAACGAGTTCTTCTTGCGAGTAAAAGCCGGCAAAATAAAGAAAATCAAATCGTCTATGGGATTATCCAATTCGAAACGATCAAGCCTCAAGATCAATCGAAAGTAAAACAAATTTTGCAGCAGTTCGCACAACAAATGGATGGTCATCTCATTATGCTGAACGCTTTGCAATATAGTTTTATTACGACACGCGGCCAGTTTGAACGCGAAACACTCGGATACAAACATTTGCCGCTCCTCTCGCGCTTTAAAGAAGAATTGCATATTAACTGCACAATCGGGATCGGCTTTGGCATTAACGCCTCTGATTCAGGACGCCATGCAAAACAGGCATTGTACCAAGCAAACGATAACGGTCCGAATGTTTGCTATATTGTACGCGAAGATAATCGTGTCATCGGTCCTATTGAGACAACCGTTTTTATCAATTATGAACAGTACCCTCTTGCCATTACTGATCTGCAGCTGCTCGAGCGCGCGGAAAAGGCTGGCATGTCAGCTTCATATATTTCAAAACTGATGGGACGGATTACAAAGCATCAAAAATATATTTATACAGCAGATGAATTGGCGGAAACACTGCATATTACTTTGCGCAGTGCAAACCGCATATTACTGAAATGGCTGGATGCTGGGCTAGTCGATATTATTGGGGAAGAAAAGGTAGCCCATCGAGGTCGCCCTAAGCGCATCTACTACATGCAGTTTTTGGAAGAACTCAAAAATCAGTAATCGTTTTTGCATGCTGTGTTATCTTTTCAAGCGCACCGATAATCTGAAGTGTATCCGATGGCTTAACCGGGCTGCTTTTAGTTTCGAAAAATTGCTCCATTTCATCGACAATCCGGTCATAAAAATGAAAGTCGCCTTCTTCAATCGTGCACCATTCACTCAATTCGGCTGAATGGGCAACAAATTGAAAGCTTTGGCGCTGTTGCAAAAAGCCTCGAATTGTTGAAACGGTGCGGTCTTCGAAAGTCAATGTAATGAAGTGCTCGGCATGCTGTTTGTGCACAATCGCTTCTTGTATTGATAAATTCTTTAATGCACTTATTATTTCCAATGCATGGATACCGTAATAAAAATAATCATCTTCATGGAGCATCGGGAGCGGGGCAATGATATCCACCGCTTTGATGCCCCTTTTTTTAGCTCTTTGAACACAATCGGCAAATCTTAGAGCCGAACTGCTCATTAACGGAATCCCCCGTTTTTTGGCAAGCTCGATGATTTTCAGTGCCTCGGCACCATTTTGCGCTAAAGGTTTATCGATAAAAACAGGCTTGTTCCATAAAGATAATTGCTCAAATTGTTCAAAATGCTGGTCTGCATCCACCGAAGTGATTATAAAAGCATCACAGTATTTTTCCATTTGTTCAATTGATTCCATAAAGAGCACGCCATCTTGCCTCATTTGTGTAGCGATGGAATCAATTCTTAAGCGGCTCAGCTCAAGCTGAGAGCCCCCTTTATATGCGGCAATTTGATGGCCCTTTGCGATAAGTTTTCTTGAAAAGGCAACTGCATGGGACGAATCTGTTCCAATTACGCCTATTTTCATACAATGCCCCCTTATTTAATTCCTGACATCGTAATACCTTCCGTGAAATAACGCTGGAAGAAAATGAAGATTAAAAATGTCGGGATGAACGAAATTGTAGCTCCCGCCATTTCTACACCAAAGTTTCCTTCCTTACCGAGCATCGACGCTAGACCGACTGTTACAGGGAACATCTTTTCATTTGTTAAGTAAATCAACGGCTGGAATAAATCATTCCAGTTTGCTATGAATGCGAATGTCCCTACAGTTGCGATAACCGGGAACGATAAAGGCAAAATAATTTTGAAGAAAATTTGCCAGTCATTCGCTCCGTCGATATATGCCGCTTCTTCCAAGTCTTTCGGGATTCCCTGCAAAAATTGACGGACGAGAAATACACCCATAATTGCCCAAAGTTCCGGAACGATTAATGCCCAATATGTATTAATCCAACCAAAATCGGCAAACATTATATACTTCGGAATGATGAATAATTGCTGCGGGACCATAATAACCGCCATGAAAATCCAGAATATCGCTTCTTTGCCCCAAAACTGTTTCTTTGCAAAAATATAGCCTAATAAAGCGGCAAAAAGCATTTGTGTGATTACCGGAATAATCGTAATGACAATCGAGTTCCAAATCCAGCGAATGAATATACCGTTTGTGAAAATTGTTATATAGTTTTGGATAGAAGGATTTGTCGGCAGCCAGAATAGCGGATCAACTTGTGCTTGCTTTACTTCTTTCAGCGAACCAAACACCATAATGATAAATGGCATAATGAAAACGATCGCCAAAATCGTCAATGCTGTATACGAGATTACTTTTTTCATTTGTATGCTCCTCCCCGCACCAGCTTAATAGTAATTCGGATCTTTACCAATGTATTTGCGCTGAATCAACGAAATAATCAATATGATAAAGAATAGAACATATGACAACACTGCTGCATAACTTAAATTTAAGCTTGTAAAGCCTTGGTGATATAAGTAATACACGATTGTTGTTGTAGCATAGTTCGGTCCGCCATTCGTCAATAAGAAGGCCGAATCGAAAATCTGGAATGAACCGATTGTCGTAGTAATCGCTACATAAAAGTGAATTGGCTTTAACATAGGGAATGTAACCTTCCAGAATACCTTCCAGGAATTCGCCCCATCAATGCGGGCCGCTTCGTATAGCTGACGATCGATGGATTGCAGCCCCGCATAGTAGTAAATCATCGTTGTGCCCGCCACTTTGAAAATACTTAATCCTGCCAATACAATCAACGCCTGCGAGGAGCTTGACATAAATAGCTGCGGGTCAATCCCGACAAAGCCGATCAAGTAGTTGATGAAGCCATCTTCTGTCCCGCGGAACAACCATCCCCAAATTCCCGCGATGATTACGAATGACGTAACAACAGGCAAGAAGAACAAGCCTTTGAAAAACCCTGCAAATTTGACGCCTGAGTTAATAATCAATGCCAATATCAAGCCTAGCGACATCGTTGGAATGATATAGTAGATGGAAAACTTCACTGTGTTCCATATTGCTTTCCAGGCGATTTCATCATCAAATAATGCTTTCCAATGTTTGAGTCCTACAAATTCAGGTTCCCCTATTATTTTCCAATCATGAAAAGTTAAATAAAAACTTAAAACGAACGGGTAAACCTGAAAGATGATAAAGTGAATAATGACAGGAAGCAGCACGACATAGACTAATATATTTTTGTTGAATTCACGCTTAACCCGCGCACTAAACGACTGTTTATTCGGCTGTTTAGCAGTTGTAGAGGTCATGTGCCTCACCCTTTCTGTACATTAAGTAAGGAGAGAGTCTGATCATGAAGACCAAACTCTCATTATTGATTATTTGTTAATTAGCTTATCAATCGCATCCGCTGATTTATCGGCTGCTTGTTGAGGTGATTGTTTACCTTCAAGCATTGATTGGATTTCAGCTTGGATTAAAGGCATGATATTACGGCCTTCCGGGTGAATCACACCTGGTTTTGCGTATTGAGTGTATTCTGCTAATTGTGCCATGTATGGCTGAGAATCAAAAATGTCTTTTGCCTCATCACGTGTTGGAATATATTGTGTAATATTGTTGAAAGTACGCTGGTTTTCAGTATTTGTAATATACTTCATGAATTCAGTTGCAGCCTCCGGATTTTTCGAAATCGCAGATCCTACGAACATACCGACAGTGCCGTATGTTAATTGCTCAGCATCTTTCAATGGCGGTGCAATGACAAATTCAAATGGCTTTTCCGCCAACAAACGGTTTACTGAAATACCAGAGCCGTTAACAGCCAATAGTTTGCCGCCAAAGTATAATGAATCATGGTCCAATGCAGTGATTGAATCTTGTGGAATCCAGCCTTTTGCATACATTTCATTAATTAACTCAAATGCTTTCACCGATTCTGGTTTATTGATTAAAATATTATTGTCAGCATCGATTACATTTCCTCCAGCTTGCCATAAGAATGGGTATAATGTGTTGTTTAATGAACCACCGCCAGCAAACGAGAATGCATAGTAGCCTGCTGCTTTTGCTTTTTCGGCTAAAGCTTTAAACTCATCCCAATTAGTCGGCAGGCTATTTTCGTCAACACCTAGCTCGTCTAAAATATTTTTATTATAAACTAATGATTCCGCCGTTTGTAAAATCGGCATACCGTATTGTTTGCCCTTCCAGCTTGTCGCTTCAATTGCTGTTGGCACGAAACCATTCAGTTCTTCTTCTGTTACATATGGAGAAATATCCAAAATCAGTTGTTGCTCCGCATATTGCGGCATTTGGTCAGGTATTACATAAAACACATCAGGACCTTGGCCTGCCGCTAATGCTGTCAGGATTTTTTGGTCACGGTTTGCCCATGGAATTTGTTCAAAGTTCACTTTTACGCCTGTTTCGGCTTCAAAGTTCGCCGCAAAGTCTTTCCACATATCCCCTTCACCTGTTGTACCATCTGTATATGGATGTGCCCAAACAGTAATTTCCCCTGATAAACCTGATGATCCTTCTGTGTTAGCGCTTCCATTATTAGTGGATTTGTCTGTTGAATCATCTGCATCACTTGAAGATTCTTCATTGCATGCAACCATCACTAATGAAAATGCCAAAACTAAAAATAGAAGACCAAATTTCTTGAAAAATGAATTATTCATAACATAAATCCCCCTTTTTAATTTCATCCCTTTGCCTCAAATAACAATTCTATTATTTAATTGCTATTTTTCTCAGACTACAAAAAATTGATTGTTTACTCAAGTCCTTTAAAAGACCTTAATTTAAATTGTACAATTTTTCTGATATTTTATCTTATAATGGGAATATGGAGGGATCAGTATGAATTTTTGGGAAGGTTTTCATAGCTTTGGCGTAAAGCTTCTAAAATTGATATATGCAAACTTTTTATGGCTGTTTTTTTCTATGATTGGACTCGTTGTATTTGGGTTATTTCCGGCAACGATCGCCTTGTTTACGGTAATAAGACAAATGCTTCTTGACATTGAAAAGCCGATTGCCGAAACATTTTGGACTACTTATAAAAAGGAATGGCTAAAAGGTAACGGCTATGCAGGAATTGTTTATGGGATACTTTTGATTTTGGCAGTTGATTTTTACGCTATTTATACTTTTGACTATTTACAGCCCTTATTAATTCCAACATTTATCATTGCATTTATTATATTGGGGACTTTGTTTTTCTTTTTCCCGGTATATGTGCATTTCGAGCTGAAGTTTTTTGCAATGATTAAGCAAGCTTTTTTATTTACATTGACTTCACCGCTAGTAGTATTATTAAATGCTTTTTTCCTGTTTTGTATGTATGGTGTGTTTAATTTAATGCCGGGTGCCATCCCGTTATTTGCGGGAAGTGTCATGAGCTTTTTCATTATGAAATTTTCATTGCGTGCCTTTAAAAAGGTGGAGCAGAAGAAATTATTGGAGGCAGTATCGACATGAAAGGTCTGCATGCATCACCGCTTTATGCAACTGTCGATAATCTTCCGCCGATTTACACATTTATCGGTACACATGACTTATTTTACGAAGAAGTTTGCGAGTTTACAGAAAAACTTAAATGAGCGAAAGTCCCCATTGCATTCGATATTTATGAGGGCTGTATTCATGGCTTTGATTTGCATGCATTGCCTATTTCAAAAACTGCCAAAATCCGTCTCCTGAGCATGACGGAAAAAATAATTAACGAGTCTCCCTTCATATGAGGTAGACTCGTTTTTTCAAGCTAATCCGCTATACGGGTATAATACATGATTTGGATAAATCAGTTCTCTTTGATTTTTCACAAACATGGCCCCGTCATCTTTAAAAACCCCTTCTTGAACAGGGATGCTTAACTTGTCAGGCGTAAAGCATAATTCAACTTTTTGCTTTTTAATTGGAAGGCTATTTAAAAGCTCAGTTAAATCAACTAAATTTTTTGAAATTACATCGATTAGTTGAAGGGATGACTCATATTCTTTTGCAATAACAAAAGCATGGAATTTTGGTACAAAGTAAATGTCATTTCGGTATTGTGTCAAGGCATGGAACATTACAATATTTTCATTTTGCAGCATGCTCATTTTAAGACTGATTGGCATACGATGCATCACCGCCTCATAAAATAGCTTTCTTGTATCCGCATCCATTATATTAACCTTTTTCACTTCTGCAGGCGCTATTGATAAATCTTTTGCGGCAATTGTAAAAGTCGCTTGTGTGCGTGTTTCAAATCCAAACTTCGGATAAAAACCGAGTACGGATTCATTTGCGAATAAGTAAAGAATATCCGCTTCCGTTGTGTCTTCCATCACTTTTTCCATAAGCTTTTTTGACAACCCTTGTCCTTGGAACTTTGGATGTGTCATCACTGTGCCGATTTGAACAGCTTTGACATATTGTCCATCCAAAATCATTGTTCCGCTACTGATTGATACATTCGCAACGATTTCCCCGCCAGCTTCAAATGCGTAAGGGCAGTACATATCATTCCAATAGCCCAATGCATCCCACTGTGCAAATTCAAGGCCAAATGTACTTTCGGCTAGCTTGAAAAAGCTTTGTTTTAATTTTGGATTATTGCGTATAGCATCCCCTTTTATAAAATTCATCATTTGTCCTCCGGAATCTGCATTGTGCTGTATTCAGATCTTTTGTAAATAATTTCCCCTTCGATTACCGTCAAAAGCACTTCATCTTGTTCATCCGCTATATAAAAATCCGCATCTTTGCCTTCTTCGATAGAGCCTTTCGTTTCGTAAATCCCTAATAATTTCGCACTATTTGTCGCTGTCATTTTCGCTAATGACACATCGGAAAGCTGCAGCCACCTTTTTATATTCTTCCGTGCTTCGTTCAAATTAAGCGTGCTCCCTGCAAGTGTATGTTCTCCCGCCAGCTTGCATAAGCCATTTTCCACTTGCACTTGCTGTCCGCCTAAATCATAATAACCATCTTTCAAATCAGTTGCGCGCATACTATCCGAAATCAAAATCATCCGTTCATCACCGATTACCTCATAAATATACTGTATCATCGCAGGATGGATATGATGCCCATCCGCAATAATTTCAAGCATGCAGCCGCTTTGTAATAGGGCAATCTGCAAACCGGGCTCCCGGTGGTGAATGGCGCGCATCCCATTGCAGAAATGTGTGGCATTTTGGATTAATCGCTTCCCTATCAGCATTTTAGCCTCATCATATTTTGCATCTGAATGACCAATGGAAGCTACAATATTATTTGCTTTTAAATACTTTAAAAGTGCCTGCTGTTCATCCAGTTCAGCCGCCACCGTCACCAATTTAACTGTATTTTCCGAAGCCTTCGCAATGGTCTCAAACTCTTCTACTGAAGGCTTGATGATAAATTCATCTGATTGTGCACCTTTTTGAATTGGATTGATAAAAGGGCCTTCCACATGAACCCCTGCAATTTTCGCTCCCTCCATCAAATGCCTGCTATGTACAATTGTTCGGATAACCTGTTGCAAAGAATGAACAGCAGCGGTCATCGTTGTTGCTAAAAAGCTCGTAACACCATATGGAGCAAGCACTTTGCTAATTGTGTTCAAACTTTCAACTGTGCCATCCATTACATCTGCGCCGGCCATCCCATGGATATGCTGATCTATCATTCCAGGCATTGCCTTATCGGTAGGCTTTGTTCTAAATAGGCTGCCATCTTTCGGCAACTGATCCTCTGTGCAAATAGCTGCGATTTTTTCACTTTGAATGACTAAATAATGATTTTCTTCAATGCTTTTTTCCTTTACAACTTGAACCGGCCCAATATACCATGTTTTCCCCACTTATTCTGCACCCCTTTGCTTTTCCCTCTTATCCGATTTTCATAAAAATCTTCCATACAGCAATTTTAAAGCTATGTTTCATATTTCCAATTATTAATGTATTTTTGGATTGTTTCAAGTAGCGATATGCCTCTCATGATTTTTTCACGAAAAAACGACAGCCCAAAAAATCAGACTGTCGTTTCATGATAAGAAGAAATTAACGCTTGTTTAATTCTTCCATTAAAATTTGATTTGTTAATTGCGGGTTTGCCTGACCTTTGGAAGCTTTCATAATTTGACCTAACATCGCTTTTACAGCACGGTCTTTACCAGCTTTAAAATCTTCCACGGATTTTGTGTCGTTATCAAGAACCGTTGTAACAAAACCACGGATAACTTCTGGATCGGAAATTTGGACTAAGCCCTTTTCCTTCACGATTTTCGCTGCGTCGCCGCCATTTGTCACTAACTCCGTGAATACTTTTTTTGCGATTTTTGAAGAGATCGTGCCGTCCGAAATTAACTTCACCATACTTGCCAAGTTTTCAGGCGTTAATGCTGTATTTTTCAACTCTTTTTGCTCAGCGTTCAAGTATGCGGAAATATCGCCCATCAGCCAGTTTGCCGATAATTTTGCATCGGCTCCCGAAGCCACTGTCGCATCAAAGAAGTCAGAAATCTCTTTGTTAATAACAAGGACATTTGCATCATAATCCGTTAAGCCTAATTCAGAAACATAACGTGCTTTACGAGCATCCGGTAATTCTGGAATCTCGTTACGTACGCGCTCTACCCATTCATCAGAAATCGAAAGACGCACTAAGTCCGGCTCTGGGAAGTAACGGTAATCATCTGTACCTTCTTTAACACGCATAAGAATTGTTTTACCTGTTTTCTCATCAAAACGGCGTGTTTCCTGCTCAATAACGCCACCAGCCATTAATACTTCTGCCTGGCGGATTTCTTCGTGCTCTAAACCACGACGGACAAAGTTGAATGAGTTCAAGTTTTTAAGCTCAGTTTTCGTACCGAACTCTTCTTGACCGTATGGACGGATTGAAATGTTCGCATCACAACGAAGAGAACCTTCCTCCATACGTACGTCAGAAACGCCTGTATATTGGATGATTGATTTTACTTTTTCAAGATAAGCATACGCTTCGTCCGGCGTGCGGATATCCGGCTCAGAAACAATCTCAACAAGCGGTGTTCCTTGACGGTTTAAGTCCACTAAAGAATAGCCGTCCGCATGCGTTAATTTACCAGCATCTTCTTCCATGTGAAGACGTGTAATACCGATTTTCTTTTTGTAGCCTGGTGTATCACCTTTAGCTGGAATTTCGATTTCTACCCAGCCGTTTTTACCGATTGGCTTATCAAATTGTGAAATTTGGTAAGCTTTCGGATTGTCCGGATAGAAGTAGTTTTTACGGTCGAACTTAGTTTCTTGTTCGATTTCCATGTTTAATGCTAAAGAAGCACGCATAGCGTAATCTACTACTTGTTTATTTAATACAGGTAAAACACCTGGATAACCAAGGTCGATTACTGTTGTATTTGTGTTTGGTTCCGCACCAAAGTGGTTTGGACTGCTAGAGAAGATTTTTGAGTTTGTTTTTAACTCAACGTGAATCTCCAAGCCAATGACTGTTTCAAAGTTCATTTTATTTTACCTCCCATAATGCTGGAGTTTGTTTAGCGAAATCTGTTTGTTGCTCATAAGCATAGGCCACACGGTAAAGTGTTTCTTCACCGAAATGCTTACCGATAATTTGTAAACCTAATGGTAATCCGTTTTCAAAGCCGCATGGAACTGAAATTGCCGGTACACCTGCCAAGTTGATTGGAATTGTTAAAATATCGTTTGCGTACATTGTCATTGGGTCATCAATGTTTGCGCCAATAGCGAATGCTGGTGTTGGTGCAGTTGGCCCAATGATTACATCATAGTTTTCGAACACTTTGTCATAATCGGCTTTAATTAAAGTACGTGCTTGTTGTGCTTTTTTATAGTAAGCATCATACGTACCAGCTGATAATGAATATGTTCCAAGCATGATACGACGTTTTACCTCATCGCCGAAACCTTCAGCACGAGATTGTTTGTACAGCTCTAATAAGTTTTTCGCATTTTCTGAACGGTAGCCGTAACGAATACCATCGAAACGTGAAAGATTTGAAGATGCTTCTGATGAAGAAAGAATGTAATAAGCTGCTAATGCATATTTAGAGTGTGGTAAAGATACCTCTTCTACTGTAGCACCTAAGCCTTTTAATACTTCCAATGCATCAAGCACCGACTGTTTTGCTGCTTCGCCAACACCTTCACCTAGGAATTCTTTTGGTACAGCAATTTTTAAGCCTTTAATATTACCGTCTAATGCGGCTGCATAGTTTGGTACTGGCACATCTGCAGAAGTAGAATCCATTTCGTCTACACCTGAGATTGCTTCAAGTAATAATGCATTGTCTTTTACATTGCGTGTAATTGGTCCGATTTGGTCTAAAGAAGATGCGAATGCAACTAAACCGAAACGAGATACACGACCGTATGTAGGTTTCATTCCTACAACACCACAGTAAGCTGCTGGTTGACGGATTGATCCACCCGTATCAGAACCTAATGAAAATGGTACTTCACCCGCTGCAACTGCTGCTGCAGATGCACCTGAAGAACCACCTGGTACATGCGAAAGGTTCCATGGGTTTTTAGTTGTTTTATAAGCAGAGTTTTCGTTTGAAGAACCCATTGCGAACTCATCCATGTTCAATTTACCGACTGTGATCATGCCTGCATCACGTAATTTTTTTACGATTGTTGCATCGTAAATTGGCATAAAGCCTTCCAGAATTTTAGAAGCGCAAGTTGTTTCCAAGCCTTCTGTTACGATGTTGTCTTTTACCCCGATCGGCATACCGAATAATGGACCGCGCTCCTCGAATGGAACTTTATCCAGCTCTTCTGCTTGGGCTGTTGCTTGTTCTTTATTTAAAGCTAAAAAAGCTTGTACATCGCCGTCCAACTTTTCAACGCGGGCAAATGCTTCTTTTGTTAAGTCCGCAATTGTTAGTTCGCCAGCTTTAATTGCTTGTTGTAATTGTGCCGAAGTGCGCTCAAATACTGTCATGCGATTAACCTCCTAATTACTCCATAATTGATGGTACTTTAATTTGACCAGCTTCTTGTTCTTTTACGTTCAGCATTACTTTTTCAAGAGGTAAGCCTTCTTTTGCTACGTCCTCGCGAAGTACGTTCACTAAAGGTAAAACATGTGAAGTCGGTTCAACATTTGTTGTATCTAATTCATTTAACTGCTCTGCGAAATCAGTGATTTTACCTAGTTGTTCAGCAAATTTCTCTGCTTCCTCTTCTGTAATAGCAAGGCGAGCTAAGTGTGCTACGTGTTTCACTTCTTCTTTTGAAATTTTTGCCATTTGTTACACCTCCAAAGTTCGGATCAAATACACCCCGTTTAGTCCGTATTCAGATTTTTACTGATTGCTTTTGAAAAAATCCGTGCCGTTCGCCGGGGCTTTATCTTAAGTCAAAGAATGTTTAGGACACTCGCCAACTCAACATAAACCATGCCCATAATGATACCATTTTTCAATGTAAAAATCATAGCTTTGCGAAAAAATACAGCAAACAATCCATAGTAACAGACGATTTCTCGCCAAATTAACGTGTTAATGCAGTGAAGCGAATTCGGGTTGCAATATGATACATATAATTTATTAACAAAAAATAATATATTGAATCAAAATAGCTGAATATTGTATGAAGTTATTTTTCATGCTGGACTGAAAATAAAAAAAATAGCGACCCTATTATACTAGGATCGCTTTTATATATTTTCAATTTATTCAATTATTAAAGACCTGGTAAAACACCTGAGAATAAACTTAAAATATAAACCATTCCCAGCGCCGTAACCCCTGCAATAAAGCCACCAATTGACCACGCTTTAATAGTTTCGGGAATTGTCAGTTTACCGAATTTACTAACAACCCAGAACCCTGAATCATTTGGCAATGATAAGCCGACTGCCCCGGCACATATTGCTAAGCCAAGTAAAATTGGCGAAGTTCCTAATTCATAAACCATTGGCCCCATAATCGATGATGTTGTTACTAAGGCTACTGTAGCGGAGCCTAGGGAAGCACGCAATAATTGAGCAAATAAAAAGGCTAATATTAATACAGGAATCGCTAAGCCTGTCATCGTTTCAATTAAGTAATCGCCAATACCCGATTTATTAATTACATTACCGAATGCCCCGCCGGCACCTGTTACTAATAAAATCATACCTGCCGAATTGATGGCTTCATCATAAAGTTCTGAATATGGCACTAAAATATAAGGACGCAATACAATTAACGCAACGACAACCGAAATAAATAATGCAACATTTTTATCTCCAATAAAACCTAGAATTGTCCGCAAATTGCCCTCTTCTAAAAACAAACTAGATACAGTATTTACTAGAATCAGAACAATTGGTAATGCTAATAATGCAAAAGAAAGCGTTGTTGAAATTTCCTTTTTGCCTTCCGGAATTACTCGTTCTGCTACCTCCTCTTCTTTGTCATCCACAAAGCGCTGAATTTTATTCCCTATAAATTTTCCGTATAAAGCGCCGCCAATAATAGCACCTGGTATTGCGCAAATAATGGCATAAATAATGAATAACCCTAAATCCGATCCCGTATTTTCTGCTACGACCAAGGGACCTGGGGTAGGAGGAATCATGCTGTGTGAAATAATTAAACCAATTCCGAGTGCCGTAACGAATGTAATAATAGATATACCTGTTCGTCGCGATAAACTTTTTAACACCCCACTTAAAATAACAAATGCTGCATCAAAAAATACGGGAATTGATACTAATACACCCGAGAATGTTAAGCCTACTGGTGATTTCTTCACACCAAATAAGCTTAAAATTGCACCAGCTATTTTTTCTATCGCCCCTGATGCACCAAGTAAAGAGCCAAATACAACCCCTAAACCAATTAAAATACCGACACCCGCTAGCGTATTACCAAATCCACTTGTTATAAGTGCCGGAATTTCGGCGAGCGGGAATCCGATTAATACTGCCGCTACAAAGGAAACCGCAACTAATGAAATAAATGGCTCCACATTTAATTTTAAAATTAATACAAAGAGTAAAACTAAAGACAATAAGAAAATTACAAATAACATATTCCCTGTAACCATTCGATATCCCCCTTATATTAAAGCCTGTACTACATTTTTTAATGTATCCTTCTCGCCTACATTCCCCGGAAAAATAATATATGGAATTTCCGGGAATGTACTTTGTGCATCTGTTTTCCACACTGGAATTCCGGGTGCCACTTGCCCCATAACTTCAGCTTTTATTACTTTTAATGCACTTGTGCCAACATCACTTGAAGTAATGCCCCCCTTTGCAATAACGAATTTTGGTTTCGGCTCGCAGTTAGAAACGAAACTTGTCACGGCATTTGAAATCTTCACAGACAAGGCTAGTTCTTCTTCAAAACGTTGTCCTTCAAGTTTTAAAAGTTCGCGAGTTGTATAAACACAAACAGATTGTCCCGCAGCAATCGAATTATTCACTTCTTCTTGCACACGTTGAATCTCTTCTTCAAACTTTTTTGCTTCTGTTACGAGTAAACAATTAAATTCAACAAAGTGTAAACTTTTCAGTAACTTCAGTTGCTGCAATTGCTCAGTAGTTTTTTTCACATGGGAGCCTACAACAATAATTCCTCCATTTTGTGAGGCATCTGTAATAAGCGCCTCCTTTGTTAATAACGGTTTATCTGAAATATTTCCTATCACTTTTGTAAAGCTCGCTGCCGTACGGAATAAAAACTGTTTTCCTTTTTCCATAGCTCGTATTAATGCAATCGTAAATACTTTTAAATCATTTTCCGTAAAAGCGTTGACAATGACTTTATTAAAATTCTGAACAGCCATAAGCTTGTGCTCAATTGTTTCAAAATCCATTGCACGCAATTCTTCCAGCGAAATTGCTGTAACATTTTCTGCTTTAAATTCACTTGCCGTTTTTTCTTCAATATATTTTTTTAAATTGCTCTCATTAAAACTAAACATACGGTCTTTAGCAAATTCGGTTTCTCCTGCAGGAATATATTGGTTTCCTTGCTTTACATAATGCACATCCTGTACTGTTACACGGCCGCCTTCTTTAAAAAATGGTATGAGCACTTCCCCGTCAAAATGGAAATTTTCCTTTTCTAAAGTTGTTTTAAGTGTTTCCGTCTCCAATGGATAGTGACCCCGTAATGTTGAATCAGAACGACTAATCAATATGAATTTTTCATTTCTTTCTTTAGCTATTTTTATAATTGTCCGAGCAATGTCTTCATGCACCATTTTCGTTTCGTTTTTAGAAAAGGCGCGGGAGTTCGTTAAAATAAATGTTAAATTGCGCTCATCTTCAAATAGCGCATTGAGCGATGTCTCATCCCAATTTGTAAAAACGGGCACATTATGCACAGTTTGCACACCTGTTGGATCGTCATCTAACACGATAATTTTTGTTTGAAAATGTCGCTGTGTTTCATTCCAAACGGCTTGCAACGTTGAGTCATATTCAGGTAGAGAGCCGATATACTGCTCTAATTGAATCATCATTACTTGCCTCCCTTTGGAATTTCATAATTTGCCAGCTTTTCATAGTACTGTACTAAACCGCCATGATCATCCTCGATTTTCCCATCGACCTTCAATGCTTGGAACATGCCAATTACATTCGAAGTTAAAGGCAGCGGCACACCTAATTCCCGCCCAGTTTGTTCAATGTTCAGCAAGTCTTTCAAATTAATATCAATGCGACCGCCTGCTACAAAGTTGCGATCAATCATAAGCGGCAGTTTCGCATCTAATACGGCGCTTCCTGCCAACCCATTGCGGATCGCTGCATGCAATTTATTTAAATCCACTCCGGCTTTTGAAGCTAAAACAGCCGCTTCACTAAGCGCAGCTATTGTAACATTGACTAAAATTTGGTTCGCTAGCTTTGTTGTGGAGCCACTTCCAGAATCACCGACATATACGACATCAGTCGCCATATAGTTTAGTATTCCATTTACCTTTTCAACAGCTTGTTCATTTCCGCCAACCATAATTGCCAACGTGCCATCAATTGCTTTAGGCTGGCCTCCACTTACGGGCGCATCAATATACTCAACACCCGCTGACTTTAACTTTCCATGAATTTCTTTTGTATCTACCGGTGATAATGAGCTCATATCCACGACAATTGCGCCATGTCTTAATGTAGTTTCCAATCCACCTTCGCCAAAGAGCACAGATTTGACGATTGACGCATTCGGTAACATTAAAAAAACTACATCACAGATTTGCCCAAGCTCATAAGCAGCGGCAACCGTATTCGCTCCAATAGCCTGCAGCTCCTCTACTGAAGTTTTATTTACATCACTCACATATAGTTCAATATTTCCTTTTAATAAATTTTTCGCCATTGGACTTCCCATAATTCCTAATCCAACAAAACCTACTTTCACTGCTATCGCCTCCATTTGTAATCGTTTTCATAGGTTTGATTTATCGAAATTATATACATTTTTATATATTTTGTATACATTTTTCAATAAAAATTTTTACAATTTCTAATATTCCCTTTTTATTAGTGTTTTATAGATTGTCAATACTATATTTAACTTTTCGTTGTATAATTATTTTTAGTATTGTTGCAAGGAGGGCAAGTATGCAGCACAGTAGTACGAACGCACAATTGTTGGCGTATGAAACGATTAGAGATCAAATTTTATCCGGCCAGCTTATCGGTGGTACAAAGTTAGTGGAAGATCGACTTGCTGAGGAAATTGGTGTTAGTCGCACACCGATCCGGGAAGCTATACGAAGATTGGAACAAGAGGGGCTTATTCAAAAAAAGCGTGTCTACCAGCCGAGCCGCGCAGATGTTGAGCATCTTTTTGAAATGCGTATTTTAATTGAATGCTATGCTGTAAAAAAAGCAGCAAAGTATATGACAGACGATGAACTCCTTGTTTTAAAGGAGACAATTAATCGTGCCCGCCATAGCAAGGGGGATGAGGTGGTACTAGCAAATAAAGCATTTCATGATATGATAGTCAACCAATCCCGCAACCCTATCATGATTAATCAGGTCGATAAAATGAAGGCAATCATTTACATGTTCAGCAAGGCGGTGGTCTTTAACAAGCGTCCTATGCTGATCGATGAACATGAGGAAATTTATAAGGCAATTGCGGCACGCGATGGTGAGCGGGCAAGCAAATTGATGGAACTCCATCTCCAAGCCGACTTGAAATTCACTATCGATTTACAATTTATTATTTAATTCAATAGGTTTAAAAATGCCCTTAATCGAATTCATTCATCGATTAAAGGCATTTTTTTCATCCGATCACTTCAACAGATTCATATTTACTCATAAATATGAACAAATGGCTCGTCTTCATTCGGTTCTTTAATAATCAATACTTCCGGGCCATTTACCGATGTAATACTTACCGAAATATATAGATCAAGCGGTAGATGGTTGAGCATTAAACCTGTTAAATACTGTGTAAAGCCAGTAATTTCCGCCGTTCCGTAAAATTGAATCGGAATTTCGATATCAAGCTTTTTGATTTCTTTATTTTGATAAAAGCCTGTCGCAAATACGCTCGTGAAATTCGAGAAGTACTTATCGACATCTTGTTTGAAGTTTTGGAAGTTCTTGTTCAGTTCCCTATATACATCCTCTGGCGAACTCATCGGGAATGTCACATATTTTTCATCGATTGCTTCCCATTTTTCCAATGCGGTTTTTCCTTTATCGACAAAATTATAGTCTGTATATGTGCCTGGTACGATCGCATTTCTCTCTGCCTGCTTAAACAATGCGACAACAATAGGTACATCAGCTAATTCCGGGCGTGCCCGCAGGCGATTGACTACTTCCTGCGCGATTTTCTTACCTTCTTTTTCCAATTCCTTTTCCGGGATTTTTTGCTCAAAAAACTCCCCATACTGCTCTTTTTGATAATAGTATACCGAGTTTAAAGCTAAGCCAATCGAAACACCGGCCAGCTTTACTTTGTTATCTTCTGTTTTTGTTAAATAATTCTGTTCGATAATATGCGCCAAGTAAATAGGTGCCTCTGTTGCCCGAACGGTTGGATCCATTTCCTCGCCGGTTGCTTCATCTACACTTGATGGATTTAAACCTTGGTATTCAGGTCCTTTATCTTCTGTCTGATTTGGACGGGCAAGCCAATACTTCAGCGTTGTCTCATCTAAATATTGACCTTCCTGGAAATAATAATTGTCCGTATCGAAATGTTTTTGGGAAATGCGCATTAAGCCTGTTTCGACTTCCTTCATATCGTATTTCGTATAAATATTAGAAACGACTAAGCCACGACTTGCGCTTTCTTTATATGGAATTAATGTGCGGTAAAATTTATCATTAATTTGCATATTCGGAATAATTGTTGTTTCAACAGCTTGATCCGTATCTGATTCCTGTGTCAGCTCTGTATCCGGCGTAAGGCTAGGTCCACATGCCGACAGCATAGCCGCTGCAATAATAGCAGGTATCCAGCGATAACATTTCATGAGAGCAAGTCTCCTTTACTATAGTAATTGTTCGATTAGGCGCACTTCATCCCAAATTTCAATACCTAAGCTTTGTGCCTTTTCAAGCTTCGAGCCGGCATCTTCACCAACGATTACAAGGTCCGTTTTTTTACTGACGCTTCCTGCAACCGTGCCGCCTAACTGTTCTATTTTCACCTTTGCTTCGTTACGTGTCAATTGTTGCAGTTTTCCTGTCAGCACTATCGTTTTGCCTGCAAAAGGATTTGCCCCTGCTTCCACAACAATCTTTTTGCCTTTGTATGCCATATTTAAACCGAAGCCTTTTAAACGTTCGATCAGCTGTTGCACTTGCTCATTCGCGAAGTAGGCAACAATTGATTCTGCCATTTTGTCGCCGATTTCGTGAATTTCCTTTAGTTCACCTTCTGTCGCCTTCATTAATGCATCAATTGTTTCGAAATGCGCAGCTAAAATCTTCGCAGCTTTTTCACCAACATGGCGAATGCCAAGACCGAATAGTAATCGCTCTAATGAGTTCCCCTTCGACTGTAAAAGCGCCTCCACTAAATTCGTCGCGGATTTTTGCCCCATCCGCTCCAAGTTCACCAATTGCTCCACTGTCAGGTCATATAGCCCCGCTACGTCTTGAATATAGCCTTCACGAAGTAGCTGCTCCACAACTTTCTCGCCTAAGCCATCTATATTCATCGCATTGCGGGAAACAAAATGCTTCACGCCCTCTGCAATTTGGGCGGGACATTGAGGGTTTACACAGCGTAAGGCGACATCTGTATCGATGCGCACAAGCTCTTCGCTGCAAGCTGGGCAATGTGTCGGCATTTTATACGGTATGGCATCATCCGGACGCTGCTCTACTATTACACCGATGATTTGCGGGATAATATCGCCTGCTTTCCGTACGATGACCGTGTCGCCAATGCGTATATCCTTTTCGCGAATGAGATCTTCGTTGTGCAATGACGCCCGGCTTACTGTAGTGCCCGCAACAAGGACCGGTGTTAAAATGGCTGTCGGTGTAATAACCCCTGTACGTCCTACCGTTAATTCAATATCCAGCAGCTTTGTCACGACCTCTTCAGCCGGAAATTTGTAAGCAATAGCCCATCTTGGCGATTTTGCGGTAAAGCCAAGCTCGTCTTGATGTGCATAGCGGTTCACTTTAATTACGATACCATCAATTTCATAGGATAAATTCGGGCGCGCTTCTGTCCACTTTTCTATAAACGCTAAAACGTCCTCAATTGTTTCACAGTGTTCACGCTCTTTATTTGACGGAAAACCAAGCTGCTCCAAATATTCGAGCATCTCCCAATGGCTATCAATTCCATAGCTTTCCCCGTCGCCGCCAACTGCATAAATAAATGTGGACAAATTGCGGCTTGCGGCAATCTTCGGATCTAATTGGCGTAATGATCCTGCTGCGGCATTTCGCGGATTTGCAAATAGTTCCTCGCCATTTTCCGTACGGCGTTCATTTAATCTTTCAAATGATTTTTTCGGCATATACGCTTCGCCGCGCACTTCCACTGTAATCGGCTCTTTTAAGCGTAGTGGAATCGCACGGATCGTTTTTAAATTTGCGGTAATATCTTCGCCAACCGAGCCGTCGCCACGAGTGGCACCTTGCACGAATATACCATTCTCATAGCGGAGGGAAATGGCTAATCCATCAATTTTCAGTTCACATACATACGAATAGTTTTTACCGATTGCCTGCTCAATTTTACGGTCAAAATCCCGTAAACCCTCTTCGTCAAATGCATTTGAAAGGCTAAGCATCGCCGTTTCATGCATAACCTTTTTGAAGCCTTCCAAAATAGTGCCGCCGACACGCTGCGTTGGGGAATCAGGATAAATAAACTCCGGATTTGCTTCTTCTAAAGCAATCAGTTCATGTAAAAGCTGATCATATACACTATCTTCTACAAGTGGCTTATCCAATACGTAATACGCATAACCATATTCATGAAGAAGCTTATTCAATTCCGCAATTCTTTGTTCGATTTCATTCATCAATTGTTCCTCCTAAGCTTTCGTAATCGGTGCAAACTTTGCTAGCAAACGTTTGATTCCTGTTGGTGCCGGGAATGCAATGTCAAGCTCCATGCCGTCTCCTTCACCTTTTACACTGACGACCATACCGATACCCCATTTACCGTGGGATGCCTTGTCGCCGACTTTCCAATCAAATTGATTGCCTCCTGTAGCATTTAGGCGCGAAGTTTGGGAAGCGGGGTTTTGTACACCCCCTAATGAACGCTTTGCTGCACGGTCATAGCGGTTGGACGAAAACGGCAATGAGTCGTCGCGATAGGAATTCGTCGTTGCTTTTGATACTTGCTCTAGTACTTTATCGTCGATTTCCCGTAAAAAGCGTGAAGGGGCATTGTAGCCTGTACGGCCGAAAATCGTGCGAGAGCCTGCACAAGTCAAGTAAAGACGCTGCTCTGCTCGGGTTGCACCGACATACATTAACCGCCTTTCTTCGGCCATTTCCTCCTCATTTTCAAGCGAACGTGAATGCGGGAAAATATTTTCCTCCATTCCGATTATGAAAACGACCGGAAATTCCAAACCTTTAGCAGCATGCATCGTCATTAAAATAATTGTGCCCTTCACCTTTTCTTCCTCGTCCAAGGAATCGATGTCCGCAATAAGCGCCAAGTCCGTTAAAAAGGCAACTAATGACTGGTCTTCACTACGCGCTTCAAAAGCCTGTGTTACCGTTAAAAACTCTTCAATATTTTCCAGACGGCTTTCTGCTTCAATCGATTTTTCCGCTTTCAGCATTTGGCGATAGCCTGATTGCTCAAGCACCTCTTCTACAATTTCAGTTACTGAAAGCTCATGCTGCCGCTCGCTTAACGAACGAATCATTTGATAAAACATTTCGGCGGAAGCAGCCGCTTTTCCTGTCAGCCCCATAAACACAAGCTCGCTCATCGCATCAAAAATCGAAAGGTCGCGCTCCATCGCATATGCAAGCATTTTATCGAACGATGTAGCACCGATCGCACGCTTCGGCTCATTAATAATGCGCGCAAGTGATAAATCATCATCATTGTTGGCGATTAACCGCAAATAAGCTAATAAATCCTTAATCTCTTTTCGGTCATAGAACTTTGTGCCGCCGACGATTTGGTAATTCATATTCGATTTTACAAGTATATCTTCCATCACACGGGACTGTGCATTCGTACGATAGAGAATTGCAAAATCGTCGAGCTTATAATCCTCATCCTTCATTAGCTTTTGAATGGTGCGCACGACATACTGGGCCTCGTCCTGCTCATTGCCTGCTTTATAAAGCTGCACTTTCTCGCCTTCCGGATTTTCTGTTCTCAATACTTTCTTGTAGCGATTTTTATTTTTTTCGATCACGCTGTTTGCTGCATGGAGAATATGTTTTGTTGAGCGGTAATTTTGCTCAAGCATAATGACTTTTGCATCCTTATAATCTTTTTCAAATGATAAAATATTTGTAATATCCGCTCCACGCCAGCGATAAATAGATTGATCCGAGTCCCCGACGACACAAATATTCCGGAACTTCCTTGCCAATAATTGTACTAACAAGTATTGGGATTTATTTGATATGGATAGGTAAGCCTTTGAAATGATCTCCAGCTTTTCCCCCCATTCACACCGTACGTGAGGGTTTCCCCTCATACGGCGTTCCATCAATTATGAATCTTTAAACTAATATTTTATTTCCAGCCATAACTCAAAGTTTATTTACTTTGTCTCTACCTTCATTATTTCGTAAAGACTGTCGTTTAAAAACTTTTTCGTTTGCTGTATCAGTCAACACTTTCACCACCATTTACGGTTTGGTGATTGCATTTCTTTTAGTCATACGAGAACCTGATATTATAAAATTTTGTTTTAGTTATTCATAAATTGACTAATGGCTATCCCTCCACCGCTTATTATCACGGCTTCAACGGTACTGTGCCATCACTTTCACCAACTTAAAATAAGGTTATACAAATTGTTTTCCCTTATACCTCTTCATCGAGTGCAATCTCTCCAAGTAGTTGGCTTACCACGTTCCAAGAAATCATATCTGTACATTTAATACCTTTAGGTCATTCCTCTAACCCTGTTAGCTGGATAGTGCCTGTAACACTATAAGGTGTTTCATAAAGACAAATCTTACTCCACCTCACTAACCCAACAATACGTTGGTGTACCCTTTCGAATACCTATACCTCTAGAGCCGTACATTCGGAATTTCGTCAGTAGGAAGTTTTGTTCCCTACATTCTAACCATGGGTATTTTTATAGAACCCCAGTCTATCTACCACACAAAGTGCCTCCACTCCGCTTTCCTGTAATTAGGGTGGTATTCAACTGACTTCACCGAGCTTATAACACATTCAATATTGCAATTGATTATGCTATTCGGAGGATTAGGTCGAGCCTTTCAGAGCGTTACCTCATCATTTGACTCATCTGATTTCTTAGTTCTCCTAGCAATTGCTAGTGGCTAATCTTTTCAATTAGCAACGTGTCGCACTGTCCTGGTACTCATCCACGTGTATATACTGGAATTTATTCTGGTAAAATTCCAGCACATCCGGCGCTTCCTTAAAAAGCCTGATTGTTAGCATGATTAAATCGTCAAAGTCCAGGCTTTGATTTTGTTTTAGACGTTTTTGATAGCCTTTATACACTTGTGCAACAATCTTTTCAAATGGATTATGCGGATTCATATTGGCCTCAAAGCCGTCTACTGTAATGCATTCATTTTTAGCCGAGCTGATCGTATTTAAAATCGCGCGCGGGTCATATTTTTTCGGATCGATATTATCCTGCTTTAATATATTTTTAATAACTGTCAGCTGATCCGAGCTATCTAAAATCGAGAAGCTTTTGGAATAGCCGATGCGGTCGATATTGCGGCGCAGTATACGTACACACATCGAGTGGAATGTGGAAACCCACATGCTTTCCGTCGTCCCATTCCCTAAAATCCCATCAATACGCTCGCGCATTTCTCGTGCTGCTTTATTTGTAAACGTGATGGCCAAAATTTTTGAAGGATACACTTCACGCTCTACGACTAAATACGCGATCCGATGTGTTAATACCCGTGTTTTTCCAGAGCCAGCCCCTGCCATAATAAGAAGCGGGCCTTCTGTTGTTTTCACCGCTTCCGCCTGCTGAGGGTTCATTCCCGCAATCAAGTTTTTTGCTATATGCTCCATTTTTGCACCTTCCTATCTCAAGAACGTTTGTTCCTATTATATAATACTTTTTACAGCTTGTACTGTTTTTAATGCAGCTTTTAGGTCATCATAAATAATATTGCCGACAACTACTGTATGCGCATATGCCGCCATTTCTTTTGCCTGCTCCGCAGAGGTGATGCCGCCACCGTAAAATAGTTTTGTTTCGTTGAGCACTTCAGCTGTAGCTTTTACCATCTCCACATCACCATACGCTCCGCTGTATTCTAAATAGAAAATCGGCAATTTGAAGTAATTTTCCGCCATCCTTGCATATGCAATAACATCTTCCGCTGATAAATCCGTTTTCGCATTCGTCACTTGGGCTACTTTACAATCCGGATTTAACACACAGTACCCTTCCGCAACTAGCTCTTCCCAAATTAGAATATCCCCGTATTCTTTAATCGCCTCATGATGCAAATCCTTCACCCATTTCGTATCACGACTATTCAATACAGATGGAATGAAATAATAGTCATACCCAGGCGTAATACTGTCGACATTTGAAATTTCAAGCGCAATCGGCACAGAAAAACGACGTACCCGCACTAATAGATCAAGCACGCCATCAAGCGTAATATCATCTGTGCCCCCAACTAAAATGACATCTGTGCCCGATTCGCAAATTTGCTCCAATGCCTCATCGGAAATTTCCTTTGCAGGGTCCAGCTTAAATACATGGCGCCAATTTAAATATTCCATTTGTATATCCACCTATTCTATATTTTTATATTGAGCATTCATTTATCTCTCTTTACTTTTCGACCATCTATAAGTATAACGAATTTCCCGAAAATATTAAAAGACCGAGCGAGTGAATCTGCCCAGTCTTTTAAGCTTGGTCCTATATGAATGTTTGGTGAGCTAAATTACTTCGATGTGAATGGCTTTTCATCAGGATATAGACGACCAAGCATCTCATCATAAGTGTCATTTCCGTAGTCAAAGCAACGGCGTACACGGGAAATTGTTGCTGTCGAAGCACCTGTTTCCTTTTTAATTGTTTCATACGTTTTCTTTAAACGCAGTAAATGCGCAACTTCAAAACGTTGTGCCAATGATTGGATTTCACTGATCGTGCACAAATCATCAAAAAACTTATAGCATTCCTCGATATCTTTTAACTCTAGGACCGCTTTAAATAACTGATCCGTTTGATGACCGCGAATTTTTTCAATTTGCATGTAGCCCACCATTTCCTTTCTACTCTGAATATATGACAGATGTTGCTAACCCCGGAGATGTGGGAACGAAATGAATCCATGTCTTCCCTTGCACTAATTTTACCTCTGATCCATCTTCTTCAATGGCGATTAACAAACCGTCTGCATTTTTCCATTTGATTTCGCGCACCATGCCTGCCTGAGCTATGTACGCATTTCCGCCGCCAGTGATCGTAATGTCACGGCGCCCTACATTATCAATAATCCGGTGCGGCATTTCGAAAAATAAAATATTGGCTAATTCAATTGATTCATTTGTTGCATAATCGATCGTTTCGACATTTGCTGAATAACGTTTATACTGTTTCGTCTCCGCATTGTACACATATTGACTATTAAATGAACCGCTATTATTATATTTCATCAATATTTCATTAGCCATTATTCCTATTTTAACATTATCTTCGGCTTCATAAAATGGATATGATACTTTTTTCTGATAAAGTAGTGAAGCACCTACTTTTTCTGCACCTGCTTGGACATTTTCACCGGAAATATAGGAATTATGAGGCGCTTTTCTTTCTGAAGAACGCTTGAAATAAGTCCCGTCATAATGCATTCCATTAATATTCTCCACCACTTTTTGCTCAAGCATTGATTTTGCTTCAGGGCTATAGCCATGGGCAATGTAAAATGCATCCAACCCTTTGGCAATATCGATAAAGTACGAACGGGCGCTGCGAATCGGACCGATCGATTCGGGAATTTCTGATTGATATAACGCTAAAAAACGTGTTACATCCCCTTCTGCCAACATTTCATATACTACATCCGCCTGTGCCAATCCCGACTGCGGACGAGCTTGCGGATGATTATTAATCGTAGCGAGAATTGGGCGTGCCGTAATTTCCTCCGCTACCCGTTCACCTGTAAATGGTGTGATAAATGGCAATACTTCTTCTGCATCTACTACATTGATTTCCTCTTGATCTTCAACTTGTTCTTCTATTTCTGCAACAGGCTCTTCTGATTGCTCCTTATTCGAACAGCCTGCAATAACAGCTAAACCCAATAATGCCAAAACAAATCTATGGCGTTTCTTCATGCTGATGGACTCCTCCCACTTATGGACTAACGCATAACAGCCGGTAACATAACCGTGTTTTTCATTACATCAAAAATGCCGCGTGGCGTAATTCGAATATACGGCAAATGCGTCGATTGTAAAAACAGCAATGTATAAATCGCATCTGAATGAGTGTAACCACGCTTTTTCAATGCACTTTTCAATGCAAGTTCAAGCGGAATCAATTCATTTACTGCCCCATCATATACAGCACCTGCTAACGATAAAGGTATACTTGTCACAACTTGCCCATCTTCAACAAGCACAATGCCGCCATTCATCTTCTTTAGCTCCTGAAAAGCATGCTGCATATCATGCATCGATTTCCCGATCAATATAATATCGCCCGTATTGGAGTATGATGAAGCAAAGCCTTTTACATGTGTTGCAAACCCTTTGATCATCGTATTAATGCGCCATTTCCCTTTACGATCGATGAGCATTAAATAGCTTTCATCGTGGTCTGTCGATAATATATGATGTCCATGGGATTTTACACTATACGGTTTTGTAATTACGTCATTTATCATTTCAATTCCTATAGGCATCGAAAACTGAAAATCCGTCTCATGTATATCAAAATCTATTTTTAGACTTTCAAAAATAGACAAATCCATAGGAGGGAATACCCTTTCATCTGTTCCATCACGTTTTAGCCATACACCTTTTGAAAGTACAGCTTCGGGTGCAGGGGAATACTCATCCGATAAAATATTAATATTTGCATAGCGGCCTGTAGCAATCAGCCCGTGCAGATTTGTCATATTGTAGTAGCGCGCTACATTATAGCTTGCCATATTATAAGCATCTATTGGACGAACTCCTGCTTCAAGGGCTGCACGGATGCATTTGTCGATGACGCCATCTTCATGGAAGCTTGGTGTAGAGCCATCTGTCGTCATCATTAAATGATCGAATATATCGTAGCCTTTATCGACAACCGCCTTCAAAAGATGCGGCAAATCCGGACGAATCGACGAATAACGCAATGTCACCGCATAACCATGAAGTAAACGTGCTTCAATATCCTCAATTGTCATCGATTCATGATCGCCGTCCACGCCGAACAAACGCATCTTTGCTAAAGTCTTTTCAGAAGCGCCAGGCAAATGTCCTTCTATTTTTTTCCCTTTATGCTTGGCTGCCTGAATCCAATACAGCATTTGATCATCCCCGCGCATTAGCCGCGGCCATGCTGTCAGTTCCCCGCCAAGCAATACATCATGCCGGTCAAGCCATTCCATTACCGAAGCATTCGAATAAAGCTCCCTCTCGTTTTCAAGCTCTGTTTGCGAGTCAAACCTGCTCCACCAATAAAATGAAAACGGCAGTTTGGCAAGCTCGTCCATAAAAGAAAACGCTTTCTTATTTTCGAAAAAAGAAACAAACGTCATATTATCGGAAATGAACGTTGTCGTCCCGGATTGTGCGCAAAATTCCGCAAAGCTGTGGGGATTATACAGTTGAAATGGGTGCACATGCGGTTCTATATATCCTGGTACGACTGTTTTACCTGCTACGTCGAAAACTTCCGTGCCTTCCAAATTCATAGGCATTTCCTTCCCGACATAAACAATCCTGTCATCCGAAACCCAAATGTTTCCTGTCACCCAAGCTTTAAGCACGCTATGTAAATATTTTGCGTTTTGCAACACCAGGTTCGGAGCAGCATGCCCATCGATGATACTCACTTGTTTTCGGATATTATTTATTTTCCAATTTATTTCTGGCATTTTCTGTACTCCTCTCATAAAATTCGTATCGTTTCAATAGAAAAAGCACATACTTAATTCATTATATTTTGCTTTATGTAGGCTTTTGCTACAATATTCCTTTTTGTGCATTAATCGTATCATAGCACTTTCATAAAGCAAAGTGTTTCCAAAATAATTTTGAAATTTTCTAAATAAGGAGGATTATCTAATGTTAAACCCTAATATTTCCGAATCCAATGCCTTTATACGCATGATGTGCGGTGTTGCAATGACGGCGTTTGGTATAGGAAGGATTGCTCGGGATTCGAAATGCACAACAGGCCGGATGATGATTTTAGCAGGTGCCATGAAGGTTGCAGAAGGCTATTATCAATATTGTCCGGTGACTGCCATGGTGAAATCAGAAGAGATGAATCCTATTGCCGCAGTTAACGACTGATATGTAAAAATAGCCGTCTATGACTACAACTTTTTATTGCTCCTTCCAACTTATCGACCATGTTAAATTCACTTCTTTCTTCCACAAGAAAAAAGCACTATATTTTCGTCAAGAAATATAGCGCTTTTTTCTTTTCATCATATCCTGCCAAGTATATTTATAAATTAATTTTCTTGCTTCTAAGAAATTGTAATACCAGCACTTGCAGTTCCTGATACTTCTGCAATATCAAGAATTCCTGTTCCAGAAAGCGTATAAACCATTATTAAACGGTCCCCCTGTGACACAGGGACAGGCGCAACATCCGATGAAGCGAACGATGTTTGACCTAAAGTTAAAAGTCCTGTGAATGGCGGTGCCAACACAACTCTTGCATTAGTGGCAGTGAATAGTGTGCTTCCGGCAGGTGCGCGATAAACTTGGGCAGTAACAGTGGCATTTCCAAGAATGGTAATTGCCTCAAGGGCAGTGAATGATGCGGAAATAGCTGTAATATTACCATTGCGCGGCACTGAGAATGCTTCAGTCACGATTGCCGATAAATCGATTGTATTATTTAAAATCGTCAAATCAGGAACCGCAGTACCAAATCCGATTTGGCTGCCTAAACCAACTAAACCACCAACGGCAGTTGCCAGCACAACAGGTGTAATTCCAGAGGAGAATGGAATAATTGTACCTGTATTTGTCGGTGTGCACCCAGGCCTAACAGCTCTGAATGGTCCTAGCGAAAAGCAGTCGGAACCGCATTGAGTCATGCCGCCGCAGCAACCGCTTTGCATACTATTAGAACACATACACATATTTTTTCACCTCCTTCGCAATTATTCTATTCATAAATAAATAGAATCTAAGGGCACTCAACTAGTAATTGATTTCGGAAATTCAGGTTTTGTTAACAAATTTCATCCTATACAGTAAATGCATGAAAAAAATAAAACCTCCCTTGTGTTGAGGGTGGTTTTATAGGAAAAAATTCAATATTATTAGTTTGCCTCTCTTAAAAAGCAGCATATGTTTATTTGCGGAAAAGATTGAAAAAGGAAGGGCTTCTCTGTTTTTTGCTTTTTTCCTCTAATGATTTTGTTTCTTCGTCTGTTCCCTCATTTTGCATTTCCTGCTCAGGCCGAAATTCGCTTTTTTCATCAACAACCTCATTGACCTTGATTGATTCATTTACAGTGGACGCCGGTATGTCCTCAATTTCCGATCCAGCAATATTTAAGCTGACATTATCTAAACTTTCGGATACGCTGTCAGCAATAGGTGTTATACTAACTTTTTCGGTTTCATTCTTTATGTCCGGGGAATTGTAACCTTTTCCAAAACCACTTGTTTGTATGTCTTCTTGCTTCGCAGAGCTTTTAAACTGAAAGGGTGTTGGACCAGGCATATTTTTGTTTAAACCATTATAATTATTATTTGGCTGGGTATTTACAGGCTGGAAAAAATGCTGGTTAAAATAACGCTGATCTCTCCGATTTCCGTTATCTTCAGAATGTTCAGCGGATGCTATGCCCTCGTCATTTTTTTGCAGCTGAATAACCTGATTTGTTAAATTTCGCAGCTGCATATACGATGGTTGATTGGTTACGATTGGCGGCTGATGATTAGCGGCCTCTATATTGTGAATATATTTCGCTTTATTATCTGGTTTTTTTTCCTGATTTTCTTCCCTTATAATAGGAATATTTCCGCTTAAAGCCCTTTCACCTTCACTCTTATTCAATTTATTGGAAATCGACAAAATCTCTTGGCCCATTTCTTCAATAGTTTGGTTAAGTAAAGCTATTTGTGATGCAAATTGTTTCACTTGCTCTTCGTAAATCTCATTTTGGGTATGTTGTTTTTCCTCAAGTATTCTCGTCAAACCTTCGATATATGATAATTGCAGTTTTAATGCTTCAAATTCCCTTTTCATCATTTGAAAGTCTTCATACGAAGTTCCCATTTTCAATGTCATCAATGTATTCCTGTACCCAGAAATTTTCAGTTTTAATTTTTCTATTTCTTGAAGCGTATAGGATGTAGAGTCTTCCAATGTCATTCACTCCTTCCTTTCAGTATCTCTCCCTATTTTATTGATGTTGCCTGTTGTATGTTACAACGCGTCAGATAAGCGGAAATTTTTAATTATAAAGTCACAGTAACAGGCTTTACTTTCTTACTTTTTCGGGGTGCCATAATTGTATAAATCCCTTAGCAAAACTATTTCTTTGCCTATGCACTTATATTGGACCATCATAATATACAAACGAAAGATAAAAAATATATGGAGGTGTCAATAAAATGCAGGAACAAACGCCATCCCAAGTGCAAGAGCTAATTTGTATCAATGTTGAAAAGGTTTACGACTGGGTTGTCAAAGATATGTCTTTTGAATTTTCACCATCGAGCCCTATTAGCTTCCCAGGATTGCCAGTAGATGCTATCGTTACAGGCGCGAACATTTCATGCCAAGTAGTTCCATCGGTAAATAATCCTGTTGTTATTATGAATCGTGAAAATCGCACTTTTACGATTGATGGGACATCGGTAAGTTTGCAGCAACTTACGATTCAAAAAAATTTCACTGTAACAATTTGCATCACTTTAGTGAATGGAACAACATATACAAGCAACGGCTTTGAAATTTCACGCTGCGAGCATGTTGTCATGTGTGCACCAAAAGGAACAAATGTAGATGTTACTTATACGAACCTTGATTGCTTCGTGTGCTCTACGGGCCCATTCTTCAATAATGGAGACGGCACGATCACATTTGAAAACTTATCGCTGTCAATCGCTGTTTGCCAAAGTATTAAATCCACATTCCCGGTTACTGTTGAATTTTTAGCAGACTACTGTGAACCAAGAGCAGATTTACCATTTGCTTGTTCACCAGTTTCACGTCCAAATAATTGCTCTGTAGTTTACCCATAGTATCCATTAACAGTGTTATCTCTAATTAAATCGACATATAATAAAGAAAGGGATTTACCCTTTCTTTATTTTGCTTACATAAGCAAACACAAGGGACACGAATGTATAATTATCCCCAAAAGGAGGCGTTTTATTGTCGAAAGGTTTAAACAACCTAGAAGCAAAAATCAGTCTAGTCCAAAAACAAACCCACTCCTATCTTCAAGAAATAAGGGGGCTTATCGAGCAGCTTCCTAACCTTAAAAATCCAAATGTAATTAGCTATTTCACCTCTAATTTAAATATTTCCCATAATACAGAATACGAAAGTTTATGCTTAGGTTCTTATCATATTTATAATATTGGGAACGAACCATTAATAAACCCTTATATTTGCATAAAGTTGCCCGAAGCTTCCCCCTTTTCCTTCAGCGGAAGATATGTGCACGAACAATTTCAACAAAGTCTAAAGGGACCAAATGAATGGCTGCGCTTCACAAATGATGCGGATGCAAACAAAAAGGAATACTGGCTTAAACCACTTGGTAAAACAAAAATTGAGCCGAATGAAATCGTTTCTTTTTCGAATTTCCAAATTAGATGGTTCTCAAACAAGTTTGATGGCGGAAGTATTACGGGCTTTACGTATTGTGATCAATTTCAAGATGGCATCTCTGTTGTGAATCCTATCAATTTGAGTATCATCAAGCTTGAACAGGAGGAATTGTTGTGAGTCACTTTGAGGAAGTAAAAGAAGAAGCATTGCCAATCGAAAAAATCCTGAAACATTTTATGAAACAGCAATTTTCAACTGCGGAAGAGGATCTGCAGGAAAATAATAATAGTTTTATTTTTTTGGAAAAAAGTTCATTGAATATATTACTAGCCTATTTGCTGTCGAACAAAAAAAACGAAGCATCCGAAACAGCAGATGAAAAGCTGGAATTAAAGGCTTTGGAAAAAATCAATCAAGTCATCCATGACAATGAAAAACAATTTAAAGCGATCATTAATTTATTAAAAGAAGTTACATGATGGGAGGGATTCATGTAGATATTGAAAGCATCAAAAATAAAGATACGCTCCAATTACAGCAAATCATCATTTTTTTGAAATCAGAAATAGTAAAGCATCAAAATGAAATATCCACACTTAAAAATATGGATTATTATTCAATTGTAAATAGTCTTGAACAGGAAAATAGTCAATTAATAAACGAGAAAAAAGAACTTTCATTGGAATTAAGGAAAATGAGGAAAACTTTCGAAAAAGAACTAAATGATCTTCACGAAAACATTCAATTACGCGAAAACCAAAGAATAAAGTTAATTTCCTCTATTGAAGCTTTAGTGAAAAAAAAAGTAGACTTGCAAAAGGAAAATAAAAAGTTAAAGGTAATCATTGAAAAAACAGAGAATGAATTATCTACAACTAGACTTGAAAGCCCTGAACTAATTTTACAGGATTCTATGAATACGGTCGAAAATATTGATAATACGCTATGGGAGTATATTAAGAAAAGCGGACAGCAATTGACTGCCATATATGAGGAACTGAAAAAAAACAGAAATGAAGCAATCGACATCAACGAATATTTATTAAAGGAAATTCAAAGCAAAAGCGATAAAATTGATATGCTCATGCGGGAAAACGAGGAACTAAAAGAACAGCATCAAAAAAAGCTTCCTTCACCTTTAGACAACAAAGCTGTAAAAAATACCGACATGCACTTCGATTTAGAAAACCAAATACAAAAGCTGTTCATTCAAACGATTGATTTCGAAGCACAGCTGGATGAAAAATTGCGCATACTCGATGACTTGGAATTTAAATTGCTCCAGCTCGCAAACAAAATTCGTAAGCAAGAAACAGACAACAAAAACCGCTTATGAACAAAGGCGACACATCTATGCGTGCCGCCTTTATTATTATTTAAATGTTCTCCAACCGATATCTTGACGGAAGAAGAAATTCGTCCATTGTTTTTTCGCTAGCTCGGCATATACTTTTTCCTGTGCTTCTTTTAATGTAGCGGCTTCTGCTGCAACTAAAAGCACACGCCCGCCGTTTCCAACATATTTGCCTTCCTCCAGCTTTGTGCCGGCATGGAATACAGGCAGCTCGATATCGGCAAGCTCCGGTAAAGCATTGCCTTTTTCAATGTCAGCCGGATAACCTTCCGCGGCAATTACTACACCTAATATCGCTTCGTCTTTCCATTTCAGTTCAAAAGGCTTTTCATTCATTAAGCTAAGCATAAATTCACCAAAATCAGAAGTCATACGCGGAAGCACAACTTGTGTTTCCGGATCACCGAAGCGCGCATTGAACTCGATGACTTTTGGGCCTTTTGCAGTCAGAATCAATCCAGCATATAAAATGCCTGTGAACGATGCATCTTCCGCTTCCATCGCTTTCACAGTCGGCTCTACAATTGTTTCGTATGCAACTTTTACAACATCTCCGGAAATTTGCGGTACTGGAGAATATGCACCCATGCCCCCTGTGTTCGGACCTTTGTCGCCATCATAGGCACGCTTATGATCTTGAGCGATGACCATTGGATAGATTTGCCCTTTATGTACGAAACTCATGAAGCTAAACTCTTCGCCATCGAGAAACTCTTCAACAACTACGCGAGAAGATGAATCACCAAAACGTTGATTGCCAATCATATCTTTCACTGCCTCGATTGCCTCTTGTTCAGTCAGTGCCACGATGACACCTTTACCGGCTGCTAAACCGTCCGCTTTAATTACGATAGGGGCGCCTTGTTCTTTAATATAGGCAACTGCTTTGTCTGCTTCCGTAAATGTTTCATGTGCGGCTGTCGGAATATTATATTTGTTCATAATATCTTTCGCATAAGATTTCGAGCCCTCAATTTTTGCCGCAGCTTTTGTGGGGCCGAAAATAACTAGATCTTGTTCGTTGAAATAATCGACAATTCCTTCCGCTAATGGCTGTTCCGGACCAACGAATGTTAAAGCGATATTATTTTCTTTTGCAAATTGCGCAAGTGCCGCAAAATCCAATGCATCGATTGCGATGATTTCCGCATCTTGCTTCATCCCGTCATTGCCTGGTGCAACGAATACCTTTTGTACGGATGGTGCATTATTAAATTGCTTTGCGATCGCATGCTCACGACCTCCACTACCGATTACAAGAATGTTCATATTAGCGTCTCCTTTTTTATCCGTTGATTTCCGCTGCGGGCGAATGCTTCCCCTAGGAGCCCCCGCCCTTCGCTACAATCAACTGAAGTCATTCCCTACACATGATTTAACCTAATAACTCTTTATTAATAAAAAAACGCCCGCCAAAATTTAGGCGAGCGTTTTTTCATTAATGGTCGTATGCATAGTTCTACCCGACCAAAAGTAGCGCTATGCTTGTTACAATTAATGATCATTTTTTTATCGACTATGCATCCCCCGGCCAAAGTTGATGCATTGCCAATAAAATATTTACGATGAGGACCCGGCCAAGAATCCCATTCGTCTTATTTATCCCTCTCCCGGCCAGAAAGAAGAATAAATAAAGTAATTGCAAACGCTTCTGCTAACATCCGGCCAGAACGTTAGCGAAACATTATTCTATTATAAAGCGTATTTAAAAATTTCTCTACTAAAATTGCTGTGAATGTAAAGTTTTATGCTTATTCCACAAATTAGTGTTTAAAGTGACGAACACCTGTGAACACCATTGCGATGCCGTATCTATTTGCCGCATCAATGGATTCTTGATCTTTAATCGAGCCGCCCGGTTGAATGATTGCTTTAATACCTGCTTTTGCCGCCGCCTCCACTGTATCGCCCATCGGGAAAAATGCATCAGATGCCAAAGCCGCGCCCTGTGCTTTTTCGCCTGCTTGCTCAAATGCGATTTTTGCTGCACCAACACGGTTCATTTGACCAGCGCCGACACCTAATGTCATATGTTTGTCGGTTACAACAATGGCATTGGATTTCACATGCTTCACAACTGCCCAGCCAAGTTTCAATGCTTCCCACTCTTCTTCCGTAGGTTCGCGGTCTGTTACAACTTTAATGTCCGCATTTGTAAAGCCGAAACGGTCAGGCTCTTGAACGAGTAAGCCGCCTTCAACAGATACGACATTGAATTGGTCTTGCTTTGCCTGCGCGAAATCGATCGTTAATAAGCGAATATTTTTCTTTTGCGTTAAAATTTCCAACGCTCCTTTTGTGAATGAAGGCGCAATAATGATTTCCAGGAAAATACCCGATAATTTTTCGGCAGTCGCTTGATCCACTTCCATATTCAGCGCAATAATGCCGCCAAAAATTGAAGTTGGATCTGCTTCATATGCTTTGTCGAACGCTTCTTCAATTGTTACGCCTGTGCCGACACCGCATGGGTTCATATGCTTCACAGCCACTGCTGCAGGCATTTCAAACTCCTTTACAATTTGAAGTGCTGCATTGGCATCTTGAATATTGTTGTACGATAATTCTTTGCCGTGCAGTTGTGTCGCATAGGCGATCGAGAAGTCCGAGCCTAGGCGCTTTGCATAAAATGCCGCTTTTTGGTGAGGATTTTCGCCGTAGCGCAATGTTTGCTTCAGCTCGTATGTTAACGTTAAATTTTCCGGGAAGTCTTCGCCAATTGCATTCGATAGATGATTTGAAATATATGAATCATATGCAGCTGTATGGCGGAATACTTTCGCCGCTAAACGACGACGTGTTTCAATTGTCGTTTTATTATTTGCCTTTAATTCTTCAAGAACGGTAGCGTAGTCGTTGCTATCGACGATTACTGTTACATAATCGTGGTTTTTCGCCGCTGAACGCAGCATTGTCGGCCCACCGATATCGATGTTTTCGATTGCATCAACCCAAGAAACGTCCGGCTTCGAAATCGTTTCCACAAATGGGTAAAGGTTTACACATACGATTTCGATCGGCTCAATACCGTGCTCGTGCATTTGGGCAATATGGCTCGGCTCATCGAATTTCCCAAGAAGACCGCCATGAATCATCGGGTTCAATGTTTTTACACGGCCATCTAAAATTTCCGGGAAGTTTGTTACTTCATCAACTGCTGTTACAGGTATATTGTTGTCTTGCAATAATTTTTTTGTACCGCCAGTAGAAAGCACTTCATAGCCAAGTTCTACTAATTCCTTTGCAAATTGCAAAATTCCATTTTTATCTGAAACACTAATAAGTGCACGTTTCGTCACGATTAGGTCCTCCAATTCATTCTTCCAGTGAGCATTGCCCCATACGAGCGGCTCATGCCATTTTACTTTTCAAATAGCTGCTGCAATGTTTTCGCATATAGCGCGTGCTCCAATTTATGTATACGCTCTTCTGTTGCCGTGCGATTGCCATCGATAACGTCAACTGCGCCTTGCGCGATAATTTCTCCTGTGTCCATCCCGGCATCTACGTAATGTACAGTTACACCGGTAATTTTCACACCATGATCCATTGCTTGACCGATGGCGTCTTTCCCCGGGAATGAAGGTAGCAATGATGGATGAATATTAATGATTCGATTTTCATAAGCCGTTAGAAGCGTCTCGCCGATCAGGCGCATATAACCTGCTAAAATGACCCACTCAATATTGTTTCCCGCTAATAATTCAACAATTTTTTCTTCATAGGCAGCTTTATTTTCAAAGCTTTTTGGTGTAAGCTCCACTACGGGAATCCCCAAATTTTGCGCACGTGTCACAACGTAGGCACCTGGTTTATCTGTTACAACAAGCTCGATGCTTGCATTAAGGTCTTTGCTTAAAATACTTTCAGCAAGCGCTTGAAAATTGCTGCCGCTCCCTGACGCAAAGACGGCAATTTTCGTTGTCATTATACTAAACTCCCATCATGCTCACCGTTGAAAATAACACCGTCACCTTTTACAACGCGACCGATTGTATAAGCTTTTTCGCCTTGTGACTCTACTGCTGCGATTACTTTTTCCGCTTCACTTGCAGGAACCGCAATAACAAATCCAATCCCCATATTAAATACGTTATACAGGTCTTTGTCGGCTAAATTACCTTTTTCTTTTAAAAACTCGAAAATCCGCAATACCGGCCAAGAGCCTAAATCAATTTCTGTCGCCAAACCTGCCGGCATCATGCGCGGCAAATTTTCATAGAAGCCGCCTCCTGTCACATGTGCACAGCCATGGATATCTGCTGCCTTAAGTGCTGCCAATACCGGTTTTGCATAAAGCTTCGTCGGTACTAAAAGCGCTTCGCCAATCGGGCCAAGATCTTCATAGTCATCCACTACGGAATCCACTGCGATGTCGTTGTCAGCAAATACGATTTTGCGCACCAATGAATAGCCGTTCGAGTGCACACCGCTTGAGGCCAGACCGATTAATATATCCCCATCGACAATTTTTTCGCCTGTAATAATATTGGCTTTTTCACATGCACCTACCGCAAATCCTGCTAAATCATATTCATCCTCTTCATAAAGGCCCGGCATTTCTGCAGTCTCGCCGCCTATTAAGGCTGCACCTGACTGGACACACCCGTCTGCCACCCCTTTAACAATTTGCTCGATTTTTGCCGGCTCTGCTTTCCCTACTGCGACATAGTCAAGGAAGTAAAGCGGCTCTGCGCCTTGTGCGACAATATCGTTCACACACATTGCCACACAGTCGACGCCAATTGTGTCATGCTTATCGACCATGAATGCAAGCTTCAGCTTTGTCCCGACACCATCAGTACCTGAAATAAGAACTGGCTCTTTTAAATTTAATGCAGACAAATCGAACATGCCGCCGAAGCCGCCGAATGTACCCATCACACCTAAACGATTTGTGCGCTCAACATGCGATTTCATACGTTTTACAGCTTCATAACCTGCTTCAATATTTACGCCTGCTTGTTCATATGCTTTTGACATAATGTGCTTGCTCCTCCTTCAGAAAAACATGTTTTGCGCTAAAAAGTGCGAAATAACGTCTTTTCTTATGTGGATTTCTTTGAAAAACTTATACTTTCCTATCTAGTGAATACGGAAAAAGGCGATTCGTAAAAAAGGCGAATGAACTTATCCCTCTTATTTTTTAACAGTCCTTTTCATGTGGCAGCACTGTATCCGGAAAAATTTCTGTCGGATATTTCCCAGTGAAGCATGCGACGCAAAGTCCGCCATTTTCGTCTTCAAACGGGCGATTCGTTGCACGGACCATGCCTTCAAGAGATAAAAATGTTAATGTATCTGCTTCAATTGCTTGGCGGATTTCTTCAACGCTATGGCTCGATGCGATCAGCTCTTCATGTGTCGACGTATCAATCCCATAATAGCAAGGATCTGTCATCGGCGGGGAAGAAATCACTACATGCACCTCTGCTGCCCCTGCCTCTTTTAACATGCGCACGATACGTTTCGATGTAGTGCCGCGTACAATGGAGTCATCTACCATTACGACACGCTTGCCTTTTAAAACTTGTACGACGGGAGAAAGCTTCATCTTTACACCGCGTTCGCGAAGCTCCTGTGTTGGCTGGATAAATGTCCGCCCAACATAGCGGTTTTTAATTAAACCGAGCTCGTATGGAATTCCGCTTGCTTCAGAAAAACCAATTGCTGCAGAAATAGACGAATCCGGAACACCTGTCACAACATCTGCTTCAATATGGGCACATTCTTTTGCAAGCTCTTTTCCCATGCGTTTTCGTGCCATATGGATATTGACTTCATCGATATTGGAATCAGGACGTGCAAGATACACATATTCCATTGCACACATTGTACGCTTGCCTTTTTCGACATAGCTATCGATTTCAATGCCATTATTCGAGATGATTAATAGTTCGCCTGGTTCGATTTCACGCACATATTCCGCGCCGATTAAATCAAAGGCACATGTTTCAGAAGCTACAACATACGCATCGCCCAGTTTACCTAATGACAATGGACGTAAGCCATTGCGGTCACGCGCCACAATCATTTGATCATTCGTCAGCAAAATAATAGAGAAGGCCCCTTTCAATAAGGAAAGTGCTTCTTTTACTTTTGAGCGAAACGGCGACTGCTTGGACTTTTTAATTAAATGCACAACAACCTCCGTATCAGAAGTCGAATTGAAAAGACTTCCGGAGCGCTCCAAAAACTGCTTTAAATGTGCCGCGTTTACTAAGTTTCCGTTATGCGCAATCGCCAGTGAACCAGTTGATGAGCGGAACAACAGTGGCTGAACATTCTCAAGGCCTCTACCGCTTGCAGTTGCGTATTGTGCATGGGCTATTGCAGCATGACCTACTACTTTGCGTAATTTATCTTCATTGAATACATCGTTTACAAGACCTTCGCCACGGACGGCGTTGAGCTGATTGCCGTCAGTTGTGACGATACCAGCCCCCTCCTGTCCGCGATGCTGCAATGCATGTAAGCCATAATAGCTTAAGTGGGCAGCATCTTGGTTGCCCCAAATGCCGAATACGCCGCATTCTTCATTTAAGCCTCTGATTTCAGCAAGCATGGGATTGCTCCTTTCCAGGCAGAACGGAATTCCTCCACAGTACCTTCAACAAGTACGCCAGTTTCGCCGCTGATTTTTATGTTTGCGTCTTCTGTTACTGTACCGATTTTTCGTGCATCTTTTACGATTGCTTCAAATGCAGCGGCATTTTTTTCATTTACCGTTAAGATGAAGCGAGATTGCGATTCTGCGAATAATGCTGTCGTTGCTAAGCCTGTTAAAGTTGCGTTGATGCCAAAGCCTTTACCTGCAAATGTCTTTTCCGCTAATGCGACTGCGACACCACCTTCGGAAACGTCATGGGCAGATTGTACAAGCCCTGCTTGAATCGCTTCTAATATTGCTTTTTGACGAGCTGCTTCCACTGTTAAGTCGATTGACGGTGCTTTACCTGAAATGCCGCCTTCAACTAGTTTTTGCAGTTCCGAACCGCCGAACTCTGTTTTTGTTTCACCGATTAAGTACACAATGTCGCCAGCAGCTTTTACTTCCTGTGTCGTTACATGCGCCAAGTCTTTTACTAAACCGACCATGCCGATTGTCGGTGTCGGGTAAACCGCTTCACCTGAACGCTCATTGTACATCGATACATTCCCGCCGATTACTGGCGCGTCAAGTGCAAGACAAGCTTCTGCAATTCCGTCAGCCGACTTTTGGATTTGCCAGAAAATTTCAGGTTTTTCCGGGTTTCCGAAGTTTAGGCAATCTGTAATCGCAAGCGGTTTTCCTCCAGAGCACACGATGTTGCGCGCAGCTTCAGCAACGGCAATCTTACCGCCTGTTGTCGGGTCTAAATAAATGTAGCGGGAGTTACAATCCGTTGTCATCGCCAATCCTTTATTTGTCCCGCGCACACGCAATACAGCCGCATCTGAACCCGGTGCCACTACTGTATTAGTGCGTACTTGATAATCATATTGATCATAAACCCATTCCTTAGAAGCGATTGTCGGCGCTTTTAAAAGGGCAGTCAATGTTTCTTTGTAATCTGTTACTTGCGGTTCTGCATTATCCATCGCCTGGAAATCAGCGAAATAAGCCGGTTCAGCGTCCGGCATATAGTAAACAGGTGCATCTTCAGCTAATGCATCTGCAGGCACTTCTGCAACAACCTCGCCATTGTGCAGCAGGCGAAGCATTTTATCCTCTGTAACTCGACCTACCGCTACCGCATCAAGATCATATTTTTCAAAGATTGCTTTAATTTCTTGTTCACGGCCTGCTTTTACTACGAGCAGCATACGCTCTTGCGATTCTGAAAGCATCATTTCGTAAGCTGTCATATTCGTTTCGCGTTGAGGCACTAAATCTAAATTCATCTCGACACCTGTACCAGCTTTTGAAGCCATTTCTGCAGAAGATGACGTTAATCCAGCAGCACCCATATCTTGAATTCCGACAAGGGCATCCGATTTCACTACTTCCAAACAAGCTTCAAGAAGCAATTTCTCCATGAACGGGTCGCCAACTTGTACAGCTGAGCGACTTTCTTCAGTATCCTCTGTCAATTCTTCAGATGAGAATGTTGCACCGTGAATACCGTCACGACCTGTTTTCGCACCAACGTACATCACAGTATTTCCTACACCTGCAGCAACACCTTTTTGGATATCCTTATGATCGATTAATCCGACACACATGGCATTTACTAATGGATTTCCCTCATAGCAAGGGTCGAAGCCGATTTCCCCGCCCACTGTCGGAATTCCGATACAGTTTCCATAGCCTGCGATACCTGCCACAACTTCTTCAAACAAGTATTTTCCCCGGGCTGATTTCAACTCACCAAAGCGCAATGAGTTCAGCATCGCAATCGGACGTGCGCCCATTGAGAAAACATCACGGATAATTCCGCCTACACCTGTTGCAGCGCCTTGGTATGGCTCAATTGCCGATGGATGGTTATGCGATTCCATTTTGAATACAACCGCTTGTTCGTCGCCAATATCAACAATGCCCGCTCCTTCACCAGGACCTTGCAATACTTGGGGGCCTTTTGTCGGGAATTTACGTAATACGGGCTTTGATTTTTTGTATGAGCAATGTTCGGACCACATAACAGAGAAAAGACCTGTTTCTGTCCAATTTGGAATGCGTCCCAATTTTTCAATCGCTAAATCAAATTCCGCATCTGTCATCCCCATGTCCGCATAGAGACGGTCTGCTTTAATTTGCTCGGGTGTTGGCTCGAATTTAGTTGTTGACATATTGTTCCCTCCACTGCTTCACAATTGATTTGAATAGTTTAAGACCATCTGCGCCACCAACGATTTCGTTTGCTGCACGCTCAGGGTGAGGCATCATACCAAGTACGTTCCCCCCTGTATTAATAATTCCTGCAATATCCGCTAAAGAACCGTTTGGATTTTCTCCTTCATATGTGAACACGATCTGATTGTTCGCTTGCAATGCCGCTAATGTTTCCTCGTCACAATAATAGTTTCCTTCACCATGCGCAATTGGAATATTGATCACTTCGCCCGCTTCATAAGCATTTGTAAATAATGTGTTGTTGTTTTCAACTTTCAACTGTACAGTACGGCACATGAATTTCAGGTTTTTGTTGTGGATCAACGCACCTGGCAATAGTCCTGCTTCCGTTAAAATCTGGAATCCGTTACATACACCGAGCACTGGTTTGCCGGCTGCCGCGAACTCTTTTAGAGAAGACATAATATTTGATTGGTTCGCCATTGCGCCACAGCGTAAATAGTCGCCGTAAGAGAAGCCGCCTGGAACAAGCACCCCATCAAAACCTTCTAAACTAGCAGCCGTATGCCAAACATATTCCACTTCTTCGCCTAATTCGTCTTTAATCGCATGATACATGTCGATATCACAGTTGGACCCTGGGAAAACGAGTACTGCAAATTTCATAGTATTATGCCTCCTCGATTTCATAGCGGTACTTTTCGATAACCGTATTTGTTAATACTTTTTCGCACATTTCCTTCACGATCGTATCAATATCGCGGTCTGTGTCGCCAATCGTCACTTCCAAATATTTGCCGATACGTACGTCCGATACTTCACCATAACCGATTTTTTGCAATGAACCTTGCACCGCTGAACCTTGTGGGTCTAAAATGCTTTCTTTTAATGTTACGTAAATTTTAACTTTTTTCATGAGTTATTTGCCTCCAAGTTTTTGTGAAATCACTTCTTATACTTCGGGAATACTGCCTAGATTTCGGCGGAATACGTTTTTATTAAGCTTTTGGTTTGTCTATTTGCTTCCAGCTATTTTTCTGCATAAATTGCGCCCGCTCAGGCTGTCTTTGGGGTTCAATGACTCTCTTAAACTTCTTTTCACTCCGACCAAATACAAGAGTCCTCAATTTGCTGCAATGCGGCACTCAAATCATCTGTCATAATTGTGATATGCCCCATCTTCCTGTTCACTTTTGCTTCAGTTTTACCGTAAAGGTGCACAGACCAGTCAGGGTACTTCGGAATAGAGTTTGTTAAAGATACGACATGCTGGCCTAACACATTGACCATAATCGATGATGCCCATAGCTTCGGCTTGCGTAATGGCCATCCGCAAACAGCTCGGATATGCTGTGTGAATTGTGAAATATTGCACCCTTCGATCGAGTAATGGCCGGAGTTATGTGGACGCGGTGCACATTCGTTGATGACAATACTGCCATCTTCCAACACGAACATTTCGACTGCCAGCGTACCGACTAATTGTAAGCAGTCTGCTATTTTCATTGCCGCTTCTTCAGCCAATGCTGCTGTCTTCTCTTCAATCCGCGCAGGCACAATCGTTTCATGTAGTATGTGGTTCACATGAATGTTTTCCCCTACCGGCAAGCAGTATGTCTCACCATATCCATTGCGCTGAACAATGACCGAAATTTCTTTCGCAAATGGGACAAAGCCTTCTGCAATGCATTGCGAATGTTCAAATAACTCTTTAGTTAACGACAGCTCGTCAGCCGATTTCAATAACTGCTGACCTTTCCCATCGTAGCCGCCACGCGCTGTTTTCACGATGCACGGGAACCCGATTTTTCGGATGCTTTCCTCTAGCTGCCCATATGTTGATGCGACAATATATGGCGCCACTGGACAGCCCGCTTCGACGATCATTTGTTTTTCCGTTATACGATTTTGTGTAATACGTACAAGCTCTGCCCCTTGTGGAACGTAAGCCATTTGTGTAAGACGCTTTAATCCATCGTAATCTATATTCTCAAATTCATACGTAATAACATCACTTACTTCTGCAAGCTCTTCCAATGCCGCCTCGTCATCATATGCTGCGACGATACGAATATCCGCAACTTGTCCACAAGGTGAATCCATCGTTGGCTCAAGCACGGCAATTTTGAAACCGGCTTCCCTAGCGGCAACTGCCATCATGCGACCAAGCTGACCACCGCCGATAATCCCGATTGTTTGTCCAGGGTAAATCATTTTCGTCACGTTAAGTCACCTGTACTTTCCAAAACTTGCTTTTTCGTTGTTTCACGGCGCTCTTCAAGCTTTGCGGCAAGCTCCTGATCAAAGGCGCCCAAAATTTGAGCTGCAAGCAATCCCGCATTTGTCGCGCCTGCTTTACCAATTGCAACAGTCGCTACCGGGACACCCCCAGGCATTTGGGCAATGGACAATAAAGAATCAAGACCATTTAATGCACGAGACTGAACAGGTACCCCGATTACTGGCAGTGTCGTTTTTGCTGCTACCATACCTGGTAAATGAGCTGCTCCACCAGCCCCTGCAATAATTACTTGAATACCGCGTCCACGCGCAGCATCCGCATATTCAAACATTAAATCTGGTGTGCGGTGTGCGGAAACAACCTGCTTTTCATAAGGCACTTGCAGCTCGTCCAAAATGTCACAAGCATGCTTCATCGTTTCCCAATCGCTTGAACTTCCCATAATAACGCCAATTTTCGGATTCATGAGTTTCGCTCCTTTAAACATCTTTTCCACTTGCTTATAATCAATTACGCCTCGGCGTAATTGCGTCCGGGTTTTTTGTGATAGTTCAAAAACTCCCTTTAAAAATCTGTGACATCCGCCGGGGGCTTATCTTCATTCAGCGGGGGTTTGGCACACCTGCTGAATGAAGATAAAAGTAAAAAGTCCTCAAATAAACTGCTCTCTACGCATGAGAAAGCAATCTACTTGAGGACTGAGCATTAAAAGTATATGGAGATATTTGCATTGCGATCCCCACCCTTTATTCATCATACCTGAAGTTGCTTTCCTACATAGTCCGGAATTTACGGTGCCGGGTAGAGACACTAGAGCCATATTCTCTAGCATATATGAGGGATTAAATGTTTTTCCTTTTCATATTCTAACAAGGCTTGCGTATAAAATCAACGTAAAAATGCGAACGATATTTTACAAGTTATATTAATCGTTCGGTTTTAAATTCAATTATACGCTATTCATTTGCTAATACACCTTTAAATTGAATTTTTTGGCGCAAGTAGACCGGTTCACCATTTACTTCTTCAAAAACTGGCTCTTCTCTGCGTCCCACTGCCATATATCCATCTTTTTTCATTCTTTCGAGACATTGCTCGATTGTTTCATTTTCTTCTACTTCAAACCATACTTGCTTTTTAGCCAAAAAGGTCATCCTTCCACATCATGAATTTCGCTCTAACTATACCATGTAACTTTCGCAGCTTTCTAATGGAATGATTTCTTTTTGTGAACGATTTGTCACAAATTTATAATTAATAAGAAAAAGAGCAATCAATTAAGAATCACTGTCCCTTCCAATAAGCGGTCTTAATATGGATATTTATGTTAATATAAAAAAATGGAGAGATGAATGAAAGCAATCTTTTATAAAAAACTGGGAAGGCGAGGAAGTTCTATGAAATTATTTATGAAGAAAATGAACAGAGAGATGGCTGTTAATATTCTTACTTGGAAGTACGATAAGCCATATGATTTTTACAATAACGAACTAACAGAAGAAGCGATGCAGGAAATACTCGATGGATCCTATTACGCCCTTATTGATGAAGATAAAGAATTAATTGGATTTTTTTGTGTCGGGGAAAATGCGAAAGTGCCTGTAGGAAAACGATTTGGTGTTTATAATGAAGATTTGATTGATATCGGAATTGGTATGAATCCTAACCTTACAGGAAAAGGTAATGGTTCTGGATTTTGCGCTTATATTATTAAAACTGTTGAGGAAAAGCATAATAGCAAGACAATACGATTAACTGTGGCAAAATTCAATCACAGAGCCATCCATCTATATAAAAAGCTTGGTTTTGTTTCGGAAAATGAATTTAAGACTGATTCCACAGAATTTATTACGATGGTGAAAAGAGGATAAATCAGGTGTTTTACTATAACATTGGGTTGATCTCCTACTCCGGCTCGGTCGCTTCCCGCGGATACAGCTGCAACTAACTTATTTCGGAATGCATTCTGAGTTAAGCGGATTTTCGGCTCGGTGTTCCTGCTGCTTTGCTTTCGTCGCAATGAGCATTCATTTACAATTCGCGTAGGAAGCCTGCTTGTCGCGAAAGATGAAAATGTCAGCAAGAACGCTCGTCTCCCCTTCAAGCAACTTAATTTTGCCATCCCCCACTTTTGGTGAAGAGTCGCTTTGCGGTTAAACATCCGTATATTGTCCTTTCGGAATTCTTTCTTTCTAGGCTGAAGCAACGAGCGGAAATGAAATAAGAGGAGATTTTCCGGTTAATTGCGGAAAGGGCTTCGTTTTATAGGCATATAACCGGAGACTTTCCGGTTATACAAAACATAACCCCTCATTTTTCCGTTTTTCTAGTTGATAAGCGGAATCCCTCCGTCTATTTTGGTAATTTTTTAGTTAGTTTTCTAATTAGACGGAATTACTCCCTCTATTTATCAGGAAGATGCATAATTTGGTCTTCTAGCCGATAAGTTACGAGTCCGGCTGCTATTCCAATCAGAAAAATGTTAATTGATTTTGAGGTTCCGGCAGATGAAAAATACAGATTTTCACGTGCTTTCCTTTTACACGGAGGTGTTAATGTTGAGAAAAGTTGGCGCGGTTTGCCTGGACGGGGACAACACGTTTTTATAAAGTTATCTACATTGCCAAAATCTATCGTTTCCTTAAAAACAAAAAAACCACTGAATGCTCAGTGGTTTTGCGTGTGCGAAGCGACGTCCTACTCTCACAGGGGGAAGCCCCCAACTACCATCGGCGCTAAAGAGCTTAACTTCCGTGTTCGGTATGGGAACGGGTGTGACCTCTTTGCCATCATCACTTCACTTGCACATGGATGTGCTGGCGTCTACGTTACCACAGGACGTGGTGCTTTTAGTAGACGTTCCTTGTTCGGCTTCCAATACACTAGCTTGTGTCTTGAAACCCTTAGAAAAAATTTTCATTCTTTCAAAACTGGATAAACGTTTCATTGAATAGTGCAATAAAATGTGGTTAAGTCCTCGACCGATTAGTATTCGTCAGCTGCATGCGTCACCGCACTTCCACCTCGAAC
>NZ_JBQCJW010000013.1:0-80476 GCF_051967575.1 Solibacillus silvestris | reverse complement strand
CTGGAGCCGTGCCCGCGAAACGCGTCCGCCGCAATGGAAATCAACGGCATCGAAGAAAAAGAGAGTACAGGAACGAATTTTCGTTCCTGTACTCTCTCACTTGTGCCTAAGGGACTTTTTCAGTGCCCTCCATAATAACGACGCGCTCTTCGAATTTATTTTTTAGCTTTGCATTTTTTTCATTGTCGAAATAGATGGTTACATGTGTTTGTTCATCCTCCACAGAGACTTTCTCAATAGCGACGGTAAAATATTGCTGTAAATTAAAAAAGGCGTGTTCATCTGGAACATGCTCCTTCATCGCTTCACGCGCAGTATTTGTAAGTAAAATATGGCAGCGCGTCTGTATTGTCGCAATTGTTTTTGGTGCCATGAACACACCTCCCTCATAGTTTAGTCATAAAATTCATTATAACAATATTCTATAGCTGTATAAAGAAAAAATGCCCTGTCAAACAATAACAGGGCATGGTCGATCAACTTTGAATTTTTGCAACTTCCGCATATTTTGCATCCCAGGCTGCATCCACTTTTTTCAGTGCAACAGGGCGGAAGTTTTCCTTCTTCACTAAAATATGCTGTGACTTTGCCGTAACGGCTACAGTGCCGTCCTCATGCAAAATTTCATAGCCATATGTAGTGCGCAGTTTCGAATGCTCCTCAATCCAAGTGCGTATAGTCGCCGTTTGGCCATAGCGCATTGCGGCCTTATACTGAATCGAAAAATCCATTACCGGCGATAAATACCCATCTTCCTCAAGCTTTGCATAATTAAAGCCTAAATCCTTCACAATTTGCGTCCGCCCAATTTCGCAATACACGAGATAATTTGCATGATACACAACACCCATCTGGTCCGTCTCGGCATAGCGTACTTCTACTGTCGTTTCTGAAATAAACATTGCTTTCACCTCTAGTCGTATTATAGCGTGAAAAATATAGGGATGTAAGGGATTTTGGAGAATTATTATGTTGGCAAACTAAAAGTTAAAGAAAAAATAGTTTCGATAATCCGTAAACTAATTGATGGCGCACCAGATCAGATTTGATATATAAGACCGCTTAACATTTTATTACACGGCATGCGCGGCTTCATTTCTATTTAAAAGCGTTATCCCCATAAATAATATACCACCATAAAGATTGCAGCATTAAACTACTCCAGCAAAGTCAGAATCGGGAAAATATACGGTTCGCTTGGTTCATCTATAACACTCCAGCTAGACACCTTTACAATCGGTAGCTCATATTCGTCATAGCTTCCTGCACTTATGACACCTTCGATTTCGACCCAAGTATCTTGCTCAAGTGTATCAGCACCCTCCAATTCGGTTAGAAACCCAATAACACTCGCATCCGCCACACAGTGCGTAATCAAAAACCTTGAAAGCACCAGCTGATTACCTGCAAACTCGCCTTCCTTAAAAACAAATCCACTCATTTTAATCGTTCTGCCCTCATAATATCGAGGATTGTTGTTTATCTTTGCATAGTATGAGCTGAATATATCACTGTCCATCTTAATTATTTCAGCTTCCTCCAACACCCCAGCTTTCTTTTCCAATTCTTCTTCTGAGAGATAGTTATTGTTAATTAGCGGGATATGCTCACTTGAATAAATATCAATATTTTCTTTTTCCGCTAATGATTCCGAGGGTACTAAAAATTCACTGGGAGATTTCTGTTCTTTTTGTCCACCGCTTATCTGGGTCAGCACCGATCCTTTATTTGCAGCGATTGAAGAGTCCAATGTAGCAGGAGGAATCGTAAATCCAGTCATAACCGGAAAAGCGATGACGGCAAAACCTGAAATTTTGCGCAAACTCCACCGACTATCTGCATGTTCATGGCTACAATTAGTTGAGCATATATGATGAACATGCCTTTTTCGGAAAATTCGCGGCAGTTGGATTAGAAATAAGATGGAAAAAATTATTGCCGCCAATTTACTCATAAAATCGTATTTTGGATTAATGTATTTCGAAATATCTCCTGTCATTTGCAGATTTACAAAAAACAAAGCAAATAAGCCTAAAAGTACTGCTTTTAATATATGTTGCGAATTCAGCTTCACCCATTCATTCCTTTCCTACAAAAAACTTGTTAAATAAACACAGGCAAATACAATCGATGTGATGAGAAGAAATAACATAAATACAAATTTCGCTTTAAATACGCTCAATAGCATAATTGTATTTTTTAAATCAATCATTGGCCCATAAATCAGAAATGCCAATATTGATGTGGAAGGAAATAAGTTTCTAAATGAAGCACCAATAAAAGCATCCGCTTCTGAACACAATGATAAAAAATATGCTAATGCCATCATGATAACCGTTGACTGAATCAATCCATCGCCAAACAGGAAAAGCGATTGTGCCGAAACATAAGTTTGAAGAATAGCTGCCACCAATGCCCCGATAATCAAATACTTGCTCATATCAAAAAACTCATCAATTGAATGTTTCATCATATCGTGCACCCTTGTTACGAGTGGCTGTTTTTTGTTTGGTTGGGCAATTGAGCTGCCCGACTTGCTCTTTCGCTTTAATTGGCTCGATTTATAAACTATGCTCACAACAAGCGCAATTAAAACTGCTGCCACGAAGCCGACACCCATACGCATCAGCGCCATTTCCAAGTCATTTCCAAAAGCCATATACGTCGATATTATTACAATCGGATTAATCAATGGCCCGGTTAATAAAAAGCCTATCCCTGCATACAAAGGGACTCCTTTGCCGATTAATCGACGGACAATCGGCACAATTCCGCACTCACAAGCCGGAAATAACGCCCCAACAACACAGCTCATGAAAACTGCCATAACTTTATTTTTTGGAATCCACGCACGTATATGATCTTCAGTGATGAAAATCTGAATAAATCCCGCTATCAGTACGCCGATCAATACAAAAGGAATTGCCTCAATTAAAATACTAAGGAAAATTGTATTGAATTGCTTAAAAGAATTAGAAAGGTTTAAGGTTACACTCTCCGTAAGTATGGGCAATACCAAAAGCAAGCTAAGAAAACTCCCTAAAACAAACACTACCGTTAAATTTGCAGATAATTTCTGTCTCGATTGCACGGAATCGCCTCTTTCTAAAAATATCATTCGAATATCCAGTATGGGTGCCGAACTTTAATAGCCACTAAAATGGACCGTTTTATAGCTGCGGCTGCTGCATGTTTTCGGTACCAGAAGTTTGCCGAAAAAAGTTGAAATTAGATTATCCAAAGCATTATATTTATTTTAAACCGTAATAATTCTTATTTAATTTAAATTCATGAAATTTGACCAAAAAATCACCCTTTGCACTTAAAGGAAATAAATAGAAAAACCTAATATTAGATTGGCAAACTTTAAGCTGCGTTATTATTTTTTATAAATTCGTAAAAAATTCAATAAGCCCAATTCCCCAGGCAAAACAAATAATAATCGTAAAACTAGTTAAATTATCTATTGCCGCGCTATAAATACTCCGCAGTGTTAAAAGAAAGCTACCTATAACTCCGGTAATCGTTTTTATTTTTGAATTGTAAACACTGCTCTCATTATTTGCAGATAGAAAGGCAAGGCAATCTTAGCCTTGCCCTTTTTTCCACCATATTGAGATTACAGTTTTTTTGTGCAATGGCTATCGTTTTATCGTTGTTTCTTATAAAATCAATATATTGCCAATTATATTGATTATTAAATTTACTACGACCTTGGAGGAACTTATGATTAAACAAGCTACAATCGAACAAGCAACAGAGGCAGCAAATCTCGCCTTGCTGCTTTGGCCCGACAATGATTTAATTGAGTTTATCCAAAACATGGAAGACAATATTTTAAATTCGAGCAGCGCTGTCTTTTTAGCCTATCATGGAGAAAAAGCAATTGGATTTGCCCAATGTCAGCTTCGGTTTGACTATGTAGAAGGAACCGATTCAAGCCCGGTTGGCTATTTGGAAGGTTTATATGTTTTAGAGGGCTATCGTCAACAAGGCATTGCGAAAAAATTGGTGCATGCATGCGAACACTGGTCAAAAACAAAAGCCTGCACAGAGTTTGCAAGTGATTGCGAGCTATCGAATACTGCGAGCCTGCAAGTTCATTTAAAATTAGGCTTTACCGAGGCGAATCGCATTATTTGTTTTACAAAAAAGCTTTAAACGGAGTGGTTTATAATGAAATTGAGAAATGTGGAAGAAAGAGATCTAATGAATTGCACTAAAATATTTATGGAAGTATTTAATGCAGAGCCATGGAATGATGAATGGACCGATGGCATAGCGCTGCAATACTTGACGGATTTTTATGGAACACCGAACTTTTTGGGGATAGCGGCAGTTGAAAATGAGGAGGTACTTGGCTTTATTTTTGGTGTTCAACGTAAATGGTATAGCGGAGATGAATATTTCATTCATGAAATGTGCGTGGACTCAAAAAGGCAAAGTGAAGGGATCGGCAAAATGATGCTGCAGGAATTGGAAAAGCATCTTCAAGCAAAATCCATTGATAATATTGCACTGCTTACGAATCGTAATATACCGGCAGAGCAATTTTATAAAAACAATGGATTTGAAGAGATTGAACGGCTTGTCTTTTTGCATAAAGAAATTGAATAATGAGTAAAAAAGGTGCGGTAACTAAACTATTGGATTCGCACCTTTTTCTTTCTCTTTATAGCCTTTGAATAAATTCCATTAAAATCGGATTCAATTTTGCGGCATTGCGCATCGGAAAATCATGTCCCGCTTTAGAAACGAGCGTTGCGGCACAATACTTGTTTTGCGCCAACAGTGAAAGGGAATTCCTTATATCTTTGCTTTCACGGTCACCACATATCGCCAACATTGGAATTGAAACTTCATTGTACTGAGGAAAATCCTTAATATTCAAAGTTTCTTTAAAAAACGCTTTATAATTTTCCACTGTTATTTTATGAGCATATTCGGCCATGTCATCCGCCTGTTCCTTCGAATAGTTCCAATACTTGCCTTGCATTTTCACAACCCATTTAAAGCGCATCAATTTTACCGTTGCTGGCGCTAATTTGCAATACATGTCAATCGTCTTTTCATTTGGAGAAACATTCGCACTAAGAAGCACCGCAAAAGAAAACAGCGAAGGATATTCGCTGACTAGCTTGACAGCAAGCTGCGCACCGATGGAGTGGCCTATGATCCCAACAGTCGGTTTATTAAGCGACCGAATTAACTCAACAATTTCCTGTGTCAATTTTACAGGTTCATACAGAATCTCCGCCGATTTACCCGCACCAAATAGATGTGGTATGATTACATGAAAATCTTCCAAAAGCTTATATTGCTGTGAAAACGTATGTACAGCCATCGCCCCATGGAGGAGTACGATTGTCGGGCGATCGGGATTGCCAAATTGTTCGTAATATATCATATTTACACCTCTCTAACAATTTATATGAATTTAACTTATATTACCAAAAAACCAATAATGTATAATCAAATTGTGTTATTTCAATAAATTATTTGTCCACAAAAAAGCGGGGGTGCATCAATATGGCTCATTCTCAACCTAATAATCATCTAACTAAGGAACAAATCGGTGTATTATTAAAAGGTCCTGAAAATTGTTTAGCAAATACTGAAGCAAAAATAAAGATATCCAATTCCGATAAAACGGTTTTAAAAAGGCCAATAGAAAAATTTGCCGCATTACATATTGATAAAAAAGAATTTGGGAATGCAGATCAATACAACCACTTCATTGCCAATTTTGATCATATCGATTTTTATGTTGATAGTGAGAATGAAGATTCTATTTTTTACTCTCTTTCCTTGAAGACCAATACATATTCATACGATCTAAAGGAGAGTGGATTTTTAAAGTTGCCAAAATAAGCTTATTAAATGTTTTTGATAAGTTCTATTTCTTTTTGATAAGCCTATTTATATTTTCAACTTCCCTTTTTTCTAATAGCAGCATAATGCCCCAAACTAAAATATAAATAAAAACAACTTCGCAGAATAATGCAATTATTGATATAAAATTATTCATATCGTACCAACCGCCGAATGCTCCTGCAATATAAACAGAAGCAACAACAATTAAAAAATGGAGGATTAAAATAAAACGAAACGACCAGCGATCACTATTAAATAACATTGTCGCGGCACCGATAACTGCCCCAAGCATTATCGCTAATATAAGCTCTTCCAATAATTCCTCGCCTGTTAAGACACGTGAATCACCTAGCAAGGTACTGATTGTTACTACTACATACGAAACACTTAGGCCAATCAAACACCCTATTATAATATTTTGAAACCATTTCATTTACCTGCACCTCCATTAATAAGACCCAACTTCCCTTTTAAAACAGGCAAATATTTACGACTCACATTGAACGAAACTTCATTCGTTAAAATGAGCTGAGGGAAGTTTAGCAATTTAGATTGAAGTGAATGAATTTTATCAATATTAATGAGGGTTGATTTATTGATTCTAATAAATTTATTGGCGTATTTTTCCGCTAATTCATACAATTTTAGTTTACATTCATATTCATCTTCATCTGTTTGCACCAATACCTTCGTATCTTCTATAAATACTGAAAAAACAGCATCAATTTTTAATACATAAATATCGGCTCCTTTGTATCCTATTAAGGTTTCTTGCGGGGAATTTTTTAGAATATTCATCAATTGCTCAATTTCAGGATTAAATTCAGATGTGTAAATATGTACTTCAGTGTCTTTTTTATCGGCTTCAATATGTAAATGTACCTTCATAGAGACCTCCTTCATATATTTACTATATCACCAAATCCAATCTTTTCACTTTTATATTAATAAGTAGCGTTTTTTAAGGCGTAAGTGGTTGATTTGTATAAATAAAATGCAAAAAATAGCCTCCGTCAAATTTCACGGGCTATTATGAGTTTGATAATCCAATTTATTTGGATGAGTATGTTCCAATTATTCATTATGTAGCGACACGTACTATTTGTACCGTTAAAAATTAATATAGAAAAAACGGATTCAGAAAGTCGACGAGACCTCAAATCCGCTTCTTATATCAAAACATCAATATTCTGTAATCGATCAACCAATTTCAAAATCAAACATGTATTATATGCCTAATTCAATCATTTTCTTCGTAACTTTCTCGATTCTGTAATCTATATTAGCACCGTCATATTTTGAAAGTTTTTGCTCACTTGCAATTTTCCCGTCCTGCATAAACAAAATGCGTTCCGCCCTTGCCGCAACCTTTGCGTCATGTGTTACTAGCAGAACTGCTGTCCCCTCTTCGTTGATTTCAGCAAATATGTTCATTATTTCCTGGGCCGATTTTGAATTGAGTGCTCCGGTAGGCTCATCTCCGAAAATGATTTTCGGATTGTTCATAAGTGCTCTGCAAATGCCTGCACGCTGCAGCTGACCTCCTGATACTTGTGTAATGTCATGTTGCTCCAGCTCTTTAATGCCGACTCTTCTCATAAGTGTTCTCGCCTTCTTCAAAAGTTTGGTCACATTTTTTCTGTTGTCGCGCATTACAGGTAAAATGATATTGTCGATCATATTTAAATTTTTCAGCATTGTTGGTTGCTGAAAAACGAATCCCATTTTTGTTCTGCGAATATCCGAAAGTTCATTTTCGCCCATTGCCGATAAATCCTTATCTTCAAACAGGACCTTTCCGCTATTAATATCATCCATACCGCTTAGTGCATACATCAACGTTGATTTCCCTGACCCCGATGGACCCATCACCGCAACAAATTCGCCATCATCTATATGAACTGTAACCCCATCAAGAACAGTTCGCTGCTCATTTCCCGCTTTGTAAGATTTTACGATATGATTGCCGGTAATAATCTTCTTCATATGCCTACCCCTTTATATTTTCTGAAATTTTGATTTGCCCTGCACCCGATATGCCGCCAAATGTTGCAATCAGTACGGCAAACAACATTATAAGCGGAGAAAGTATATATGCTGATAGCGGATTAACGCTAAACTTGAATGAATCTACCCCAAACGAGGAAATAATTACACCCGCAAGCATTTCCCCGACAGTATTTGCCAGGATCGTACCTAAAACAATCCCGATAAACAGGACGACTACCGAACGTGAAACATATTGAAGCTTAATATCCGACTTTGTAAAACCTAGTGCTTTTATTATCGCAATGGAAGTTCTATCCTTCGCAATAAGCATTTTCATGAATAACAATGTAATCAGTATCGTTATAAAGAGCGAAACACCAATTGCCGCATAGGATGCCTTCTCAACAGAATTTATTGTTGATCCGAAAGTTTGTGCAATATATTCGGCAACATCTGAGACTTTTGCATAACTATATAAGCTGGAATATTCCGAAATTTTTTCATGCACAATGGATGTTTCCGAAAACTCAGCAATGATAAGACTCCACATAATATCTGAGGAGTTATCGGTAAATACGGCTTTTGCAGTTTTACCGCCGTTAGTAATATCAGAATATACACCGCTTACAATAAAATCTTCTTCCTTACCTTCAATTACTAATGTAACAGCATCGCCTATCTTTTTATTCATTTCATCGGCGTTTATAGACGAAAGGGCAATTTCGTTTTCTCTGGCAGGGGCATTGCCTTGGGAATATGCTATAGGGAATGCAGAGTGATCGCCTAATTCGATTTTTAAGTTTTCCTCCGTTCCATCATTCATTTTTACCTTGAATATCTTTGTCGTAAGCGCTGTGTAATTTGCAATGCTCCTGTCTTTATCCATTTTTTTTAGAATTTCGTCGGTTTTTATAGAGATATTTCCAGTTTGCTGTATATCGATACGCATATCATAATCGCCAATACCCATAAATTGCGTGAAACTTTTTGAGGATATCGTGCTGTACAGATTTTGCGGAACAATGATGATGAATGATGCAAAGACCAATACAGCAAGCATTGTGGCATAAAGTTTCTTTCTTGCGAGAACATCATTCATTCCAAGGAAAATATTCGTATTGAACAACCGATTTCGATTTAGGGAAAAACGCTTTGCCCCTGAACTTATTTCCTGGGAAGCACCAAACCGGATCGCTTCTGCCACGGATATTTTTTTAAAATATTTCAATACATTATTTACATAAATAAGAATTGCCAATAACACAAGAAGTATGCCAATGATTCCAAAAAGAAGCGCAATAGAAGAGTTTTCGCTTTCACCCATATAAAGGCGGATGTTTTCAAGCAACAGGCTTTTGAACATAAGCGAAAGCAAAAAACCGACTATGCTGCCGAACATGGCAATCACTATATATTTTGCGAAGTAAATCTTTTTTATATATGCATTAGGCAGCCCTATCGCTTTCAAAACGCCAATTTCGTGATAATCATCTTCCATTTTTGCAAGAAGGGTAAATCGAATGCAAATGAATGCTATTGCCACGACAAGTGCGCTTACAAGCAGTATAACTGCAATCATCATCCCATCTGAAATTGCATTCATCATTTTGAAAAGCGTATAAGTAACGGTTGGACCGTTCGCTTCCAGACCTGCAGTCGCATAAGCTGTTTCAAATTGACGTAATGCGGACAGATCCTTTAATCTGAACTCGATTAAATATTCTATACTTCCCTGATTTCTTATTTTGTTATAATCGTTTTCATTGACAAGAAATCTCTTCGAAGCGGAAAGCGTGGAATTCATCTGCGAGTCACGAAGAAAACCAGCGACGATGAATTTCTGCCCGCTTATTGCCGCCATGTCACCGATCTTTGCTATATTTTCTTTCATATAACTTATCGGAACATAAATTTCTCCTTCTCTTGCATTTATAATATTGCCGTCAAGGTCAAGAAGGTAGTCAAATTTCTCGCTCTGTATGCTTAAACCGTTATCCTGCACATTTTCCGCCATTGAATTATCGCCAAGTATAATATTTGCACCATCTATATTGAGAAATTCAATAACTTGAAATTCATCGACATTACGATTACGCTCTGCAAAATTTACAAGCCTGGAAGTATTGATTTCACCAGAGTGCATCTGCATAAAATGGGGCGTTTTAGCTTTTGTCATTAGGGTGTCCAGTGCCCCTGATAGATTGATCGCGAGTATCGCCGCTAATGATACAAGCATTGCGGCGACAGCTATGAACAACATAGTAGCCAGCGAAATCAGTTTATTCTTTAAAATGTCGTTGCGTACAATTCTGAAATACATAATTCACCTCTGTTTTCAACTTGTTAACGAATTTTACATTTGTGGAATTGCAACAATGGAAGGTTTTAACATTTATTCTGAATTAGGAACAATATTTACCGCGCTATCAATCGTTGCTCAACATCTGTATAACGGACATAAGGCTTCCGCTCTTGGCACCGAGGAGTCTTTCTACATTGAAAATAAATGCCTTGATGCGTTTAGAACGTTCCTCATTCGTCATCGGCACTATATCATCATCAAAAATAGTGTTTGCATATGTTACAACCATTTCCATACATTCATACGGGTATGGTGTGCTGAATATGCCTTGCTCAATGCCCTCGCTAATGATTTCCGCCAATATAGGCGTAAGGCCATTAATAATAATTTTCTGTATTTTTTGATGCATAAGCGCATTCTGTGGCCTATGAATATGTTCCATAATTTCCTCGCTGTTGTCTCCGCTTAATTTTACCGCCATGACAACACGGACAATACGATTGACTAAAGGAATCGTTTTATCTTTGGCAACTTCCTGGGCAGCATTTAAAAGGCGGTCACTATAACGTTCAATTAGAGCATCCATAATATCTTCCTTTGATTTGAAATGATGGTATAATGTCCCCCTTGCAATTCCCACCTTTTCGAGGATATCGTTTGTACTTGTGCCGTCAAAACCCTTTATATGAAAGAGCTCGTCAGCCCTATCAAGAATTTCATTTTTACGTTCTTCAGCTTCTTTTCTCATGTTCTCCTCCTTACAGACCGATTGTCTGTCTGTTAAATTATAACATGCTGTATTTGGTAGTCAAGTGGATGTTACGCAAATATTTGTAAATAATATACGCTGAGAGCAATCGAATGGGCAGCAACCCGTAAAGTAAATTTCCGATTAATCTCAGCGAAGAAAATTTAATTAATGAATTTTTTTATTTCATTTATTTGCTCTAAATGCCTCTTTCTTTTTAAAGTATGGATAGTTATTTTTCAGCTTCATCCAGATTAATCAACGCTATCTCAATTAATTTCAACTAATAATAATGCTTATTAATAAAAAATACGGGTATTTTCAATCCAACAATCTTTGCTAGCTGTACTCGATTGTTTATTGATTAATTCGACCTGTACTTCAAAATCCTTTTCTTTTACGAAACTTAGAAATTGTTCGTTTTCCAACTGTATGATTATCTGATTCTCTTCCACTATGCAGCCTTCAAAAACAATTGCCAGCATTTCAAAATCCGATGTCGTAAAAGGTCCGTTTATCCGAATTCGTTTAATACCGACAATATTGTTTTTTATTGAATTAGGAACCATAAACTTTTCCAGCTTTTCTCTCATTTTTGCATTTTTCATTTGTTGAAAGCCAATTTGCATCGGGACATTTTGAAAAAAGTCCAAATAACTATTATACCAAGGCATAGTTTTGGAAATTAGATTAAAAAAGAATTTAAATTCTATACATTCAGGATCCGAAATTGATATTCCTTTCGATTTTAATTTCTTCGACAGGCAATCCAAGTCATCGATATCTAACATAAGGCATATTAAGCCACGTTCCTCATTATTGAAGGCTTCTACCCATTCCTTTTTCCAACCACCGCCATCTCTTTTCTTTATAGAAATTAATTCAAAGTATTCTTTGCCTATCCAAATATTTGTAGCTTTAAAACCTCGTGTAGCTTTTCCCTTTTTTGGATCGTAAAGTAAACCTGCTTCCCTAATATTTTGGGCATATTTCCCCTCCTTTTGATAATCATTTCCTACATTTAAAACTAAGTGATCAATTTTCATCTTTAATTACCCCCTCATTATATTCAACTAAAAATACTCAACATTGAGTATTAGCGTAAAATTTTATTCCCTCTGATTTATAGAGGGAATATTTTTTATTTTACTGTTGTCAATACTTCTTTTACAAATAAAATTTGATGCTGAATGATATCAATCATATTTTGAGAAACTAAATTTATCAGTGGGGATAAATCTTCATTTATGTATTGTCTTTTTACCTCCATTCCGCAAGTTATAATATTTAGTTCTTTCTCTAACATTGCTAATTGCTCTTCTAAGGCTTTTTCAGCTTGTTCATTTGGGAGGTTTTCAATAAAAGATAACCCAGCATAAAGTGAAAGCGGATATGGTACCTGTGACGATTGAATAGCATTAAAAGTTAATAATTTCAAATGCTCTTTGCCTAAGTCCGTAATTTTATATATAACTTTCTGGCGGTGACCTACGTTTTCTATTTTATATACTTCTATGTAATTGTCTTTTTCCAGCTTTTTTAATGCATGATAAATTGAACCTACCTGTACGCCAGACCATCTTTCTGCTTCGTTAACCTGTAGCATTGTTTGAATATCGTAGCCAGACATTGGTTGCAAATTCAGTGCACCTAAAACAAGAAGTTGAGTCATATATTAATCCTCCACATAAAATACTCTATATTGAGTATCTTATTTGCATTATACACATTTGTCAATAAAAGGATTTACGGGGGACTTATGCAAAACCAATATAACTTGATAAAAAACACCGAGTCAAAAATTAGTATAATGCTGGCGCCTTTGTGAAAGTAATTGTTCAATTAATCTGCTCTGATGTTGATGTAGTATACGAATTTTTTTCATTTGAAACGAGCATAGCAATTTCAAAAATGAGTTCTTTTAAAGGCATAAATACTAAGGTCTATAAGATACAAAGTCTACATGCTTCTTTTCCCTGAAAGCGTTTTTTATAACACGCTAATTCCTCTCGTAATACAAACTCATTCACATGAGCCGAAAATATTGTCATTAGGGCAATTACCATAGCATTTTTAACAGTAAACACACTATTAAAAATATACGGCTGTAATAATTATTTTGTCATTTCTATTATCCTAAAAACACCCCTTCTACTAGAAGAGGTGCCCGCCATTATTTTAAAATTTGTTTCATCCAGTTTTCGAAATTTGCAATAACTGTATCTAAAAATCCAATAGTATCTTCATGGATGAACCGGCCTTGCTCATTGAACTTTTCGTGTACTGCCCCAATGTAAACTTCATTTCCAGGTAATAAGGGAGAATTTAAACCACTGGCAAATAAAATATCGCGCAAATGCATTTGAGCCTTCACAGAACCTAAAATCCCCATTGAAGAACCTATAATCATTGAAGGTTTTCCGTTCATGACTTTATCCACTCTGCTCATCCAGTCTATCGCATTTCCTAAAACTCCCGGAATCGTCGAGTTGTATTCTGGTGTAACCCAAAGCACTGCATCCGCTGCTTTTACTTTTGCTTTAAAATTCAGCACTTCTTCAGGTGCTTCAAGTTCAATATCCTGGTTATACATTGGAAGCGGCGCTAAGTCCAAAATTTCTAAATCGAATTTTTCCGCATAACGCTCCTTAATATGTTTTGCCAACTTTAAATTGTACGAATCTTTGCGAATACTTCCTACGATTGCTACTATCTTCATTAAACAACCTCCAAAAAATTTCAATTAGACTAAGGCTCCGATTTCCTAAGTGATCATGTTACACCCCTTATGCAATTTGTAAATTAGTTCCTTTTTGCGTATTAATTGCTCATGCGGCACCTGCAAAGGCATAGATGGAGTGGCCATTTAGAAAAATCGGAACAGCGACATATTGAATTTCTGCATTTCCTTCTTCATTATGATGAGCATATCCATCCGTTTTAATAACTTTTAAATGATAATGGAAGAGCTGTGCATTTTGAAACATATTTTCTACCGCTCGTTCAAGCGCTAATTTTTTCAGTGCTTCTTCGGGATTCTACCAGTGTAAATTTGACAATATGACCTACGAATATTTGAAATTCTTGCGGGAGTTTCGCAATAGTCCGGATTTCTCCTCTTATTAATTTTTGCTCTCCTGCTTTTCCAATCATCCAAACTTCAATGTTTTGCATGATCAATTGCTTGATGCAGCAAATTAATAATGTGGTCGTCATCGCTCGAGTAATATAAAGTCGTCCCATCCCGGCGAAATTTCACTAAACGTAAATTTTTCAAAAATCGCAATTGATGGGATACGGCGGATTGATTCAAATCGAGCTTTTCCGCAATATCATTTACAGAATGTTCCTCACAGCATAGCATGTTTAAAATGCGAATACGTGTAGGATCACTTAACGCTTTAAATGTTTGCGAAACGACAAATAATGTTTCATCATCTAATTCATGCTGTGTTCTTTTTTCTATCGTCATAGTATCTAACTCTCTTTTCATAATAATTTGGAAGAAAAACTGTTTAATGGTGGTGATGATGATGAAGGTCTGCACTTTGTTTTGCTGTACAATAAATGGCTTCATCATGTAGATGGCTGCTTGTTTCTACTTGAATTGTAACATGGTGGATATTTTCGTGTGCTAAATCATGTTCCAATTTTTTTAGTAATTGTTCACTTTCATTCACTGTTAACCGGCCATCTACAACAATATGGCAGGACAACGCATTCAACCCGCTTGTAATAGACCATATGTGCAAATCATGCACCCCATCAATTTCAGGCATCTGTTTGATTGTTTGTATAATCGCTTCCGTATTTATACCAGCCGGCGTGCCTTCCATTAAAATATGCAAAGAAGCTTTTGTCAGATAAAACCCGCTCCGTATAACAAGTGCTGCGACAAATACGCTTGCTAATGGATCTGCCCAACCCCAGCCGAAGAACATGATGAGCAAAGCTGCGATAATTGCCCCGACAGAACCAATCATGTCGCTTACTACATGCAGGAATGCCCCGCGCATATTTAAATTTTCTTTCGTATCTGCACCGCGCATCATAATCCATGCCACTAAAATGTTTACCGCTAAACCGATGCTGCTGATGATCAGCATGCCCATCGATGCAACTTCCGGGGGATTCATAAAACGTTCAATCGCCTCGTAAAAGATAAATAAAGCGATTAAAATCAATGTTAGACCGTTTAATGTAGCAGCTAATATTTCTACACGTTTATAGCCAAATGTTTTACTCCCGTTCGCAACCCGTTCGGCAAAAATAATCGCCAGCATTGCAATTCCAAGCGAAACCGCATCACTGAACATATGGCCTGCATCCGAAAGAAGTGCAAGACTATTCGTCAGCCCCCCGCCAATCGCCTCCACAATCATGAAGCTTGTAATAATTAAAAACGAAATAAACAGAATTTTTTTGTTTGTACTATGTGAATGATGATGATGTTCCCCCATAATAATCCCCCTTGTTTTTGATATATGAACATATACTCATATATAGAATAATGCAATTTTTTTTACATGTCAATAACAAATTCATAGGGCTGGTTGTCCTTTTTAACAAAAAAGAATGTGAAAAAAATTATTTTGACACATTCTTTACATCAACTGCATTGAATTAACTTTCCCCTAAAATTATTCACCTAAACCAAATCATACATAAAGTTAACCGATTGGGGCATCCCGGGGTTTCTTTCTATTTCATGCTCCATTATGTAGGCGACTCTCCTTTCCCGTTGAGGTGTATTAGGCGCGGTACATGAGATGAATTTGATCGGCGATAAATTGAGCGCTTAAATGAGCGCCATCCTTTAACCACCATGTGATGACGCCGACAATTGAAGCAGATTTTATTTGGCTGTCGACGATACTTTTGGATGAAACATGCATGCTATTGAATCTTCTCATTTCAATTAAATTTTTCATTAGCTCAAATAGAACTTTTTCAAATTGTTCAAATTGGAAAAGCAATTTGAGAAAATGCTTTTGCGACGCTAAATAATTCAATAATTCGATTAAATCATTCTTTTTGCTCAGTTTATGTGTCACATTCAGATCCTTTATTTTTTCCGTCACTTCACTGAAAATTTCCTGTACTAATTCATTCAGCAAATGATTGATGTCCTCATAATGCAAATAGAAAGTTGTCCTGTTTAAAGTGGCCTGTTTTGTAATCTTTTGCACTGTCAATTGATTTAGCAGTATCCCTTCCTTCAAAAGCTCAAAGACGGCATCCTTTATCATTTCTTTCGTCCGTACTGCGCGCGGATCACTTTTTTTCAACATTTTAATCATTCCTGTCTATTAAAAGGTAATATATCTACATTATGAATATTTTTGTCGATTAGTCGACATTCTGTGCAATATTGTGTATAGCCAATTAATCGCCCTAATTGTTATGATATTTAGTAGACAAATTGTCTATAAAGTTATCGTAGCTTAAGGAGTTTTAGAATGCAAAATGAATTATCCGAACAGACAAGAAAAATACTGCTCATCGTCATGATTGCAGGCTGTTTTTTCTCGACTTTAAATCAAACACTCCTCAATGTAGCTTTAAGTGATTTAATGGTTACTTTTGCTGTTACCCCAACTACAATTCAATGGTTGGCAACAGGATTTATGCTTGTGAATGGGATTTTAGTTCCAATTACCGCTTTTTTAATAAAGCGCTTTTCAACACGCCAATTATTTATAAGTGCGATGTTATTTTTATTGATCGGTTCCATAGTCGCGGCTTGTGCAGTAAATTTTGGTATGCTTTTAACAGGACGCATGATTCAGGCTGTCGGAGCAGGCATTATTTTGCCGCTAATGATGACCGTAATTGTCCATCTATTCCCTGAGGAAAAACGGGGTGCTATTATGGGAAAAGTCGGATTCGCAATTATATTTGCTCCTGCCATCGCCCCGACAATAGCCGGCTTTATTATTGATTACCTGTCATGGCGTTGGCTATTTATCAGTTTAATTCCATTTGTTGTAATTATTATTGGCTTTGCTTATAAATATTTAATGAATGTAAATGAAGGGACTAAAACGAAGATTGATGCGATAAGCTTGATTTATTCAACGGTTGGTTTCGGCTTTTTGTTGTTTGGCTTTAGCAGTGCAGGTAACAGGGGCTGGAATGATGTGGTCATTTTGACAACGATCGGCTTAGGGCTTGTCATTATCATTTTGTTTTGCCAACGCCAAATTTCATCAAAAGATCCGTTATTAAATTTATCGGTGTTCCGTAATAAAATGTATTCCATGACGACGATCGTCAATGTTGCGATTACTATTTTAATGTATGCGGATTTGATTTTGCTTCCGATGTATTTACAGGATGGACGCGGTTTCACTGCTTTGGATGCTGGGCTATTGCTGCTTCCGGGTGCTATTATTAATGCTTTATTATCTCCTGTCACAGGAAAGCTGTTTGATAAATACGGCGCAAAACCGCTGTTTATCATCGGTTTAAGTTTAATTGCGGTTTCCATGTGGCTCGTCATGGACCTGTCCTCTTCCACTTCATATATGTATATACTTGTACGGACAATAATTTTGCGTATTGGTTTGGCATTTATTACAATGCCGCTGAATACAGCAGCATTGAATGCGATACCGAAAGAGTTGGCCTCACACGGCTCAGCAATTAATAACACTGTTCGTCAACTGGCAGGAGCGATTGGTACAGCTGTTATCGTCACTATATATGCATTACAATCAACAGATTTATCGATTCAGGTAAATGAAAGCTATGCTAATGCTGCAAGCGCCACGTATTTTTATATGTTTATAGTCGCGGTCATTGCCTTTATTATCGTACTTTTTGTCCCTAAAAAAGCGCATTGACGAAAGAAGAGGTGTTCCAAAAATCATTTGGGACACCTCTTTTCGATATGCAACACGGCAATTCATTGTAGCCATCCCCGAACCAATGCATTTTCAATTAGGGAAAGCTGTTAACTAATTTATTAAGTGAATGCTTTCATGCTTACCATTTTTTCGCCTCGTTCGCTACATATAGCGCGACGGTTTTATTACGCTTCCACACATCGTTCCAACGACTTGAAGGAACAGATCCCTCACCGGCAAATGGGGCAATCTCAACTGTCATCGCCGGCCGGTCCTTCACCTTTGTAAAGTAATCTTCAGATGCTGCGATCGGTTCATTTTTCGCTGTCACCGGCATCATTTTATAGCCAGTAATCGAGGAAACGCCTTTCACCAGCTTTTTCGAGCGTTCAAATTGTGTCTTCGCCCGGCTCCAATAAATAATCTGACCGGAAGAATGGTACGACACATACGCCAAATGATTGCCTCGGTCTATGAATTGCTTCATCGCGACTGCTTCGGGCTCTGTATATGGGGCCGTCCCTTTGTAAGCTTTAAAAGAGGGCTTTGTTGTCTTGATTAAATGCCAATTCACATTAAATTGCCGATTTAAATCGACGCCATTTATATTCGCTTTCCACCGATCAAAATTTGTGCTGTTATTCATTGCTGTAAGTTTTGCAATTGGTGTTTCGACCTTCCCTCCTTGGGAAAGCGTCACGCCATCCGGGTTGACCATCGGCACAAACACAATACTTACTTCATCCAATATTCTTTTCACATCATATTGCTCAATTTTTGTGCCATTAACATATGCTTTTAAATACGTTTCGACCATTTCCATCAACACATTTGTCGTCATATGTTCGCGCCCATGAAAGGCTGCATCGAATAATATTTCTTTTTTCCCTGCTCCAATTTTGAGCGCATACAATGAACGTCCTTCAACGGACTGACCGATTTGCTGCAGTTTTGTTAGTGAAGGATACATAAGCGAAAGCAGCTGCAGCTTATATGCAACTTCATCATATGTTAACACGTTTGACCCGTCCACCAGCTGCACAAAATGAAAATCCGTCAAAGTAATAAAAGCTTGTTTTGATGAATGACGGACGATACCTTTATTGCCCTTTATATTTTGCAATGTTAGCTTTTCCTTCTGTGCCACCTTTTTGATAATATTGCTTTGTTCATCTACTATTGCTGTTTCTTTTTTTGCCATCACTTGAACTGGATAAGCTTTGTACAGTACATCTTTTGCCTCGGCATTCATCGCTTCAGCATTTGAAACGAAGAACAGAAAAAAGAGCGTGCCTACAGTAATAATCTTTTTCAATGATACTCCCCCTGTATGTATGCTGATGAATATCCCTTCTATACCCTTAATTGTACAAAAAAACAGCCTGTAAGCATCTTACTTCTTACAGGCTGTATTCATTAATTGTCTTTCACGTCTTTACGATTTTTCTTCAGCATTTTTGATAATACTTCATATACAATCGGTACGACGATTAATGTTAATACTGTAGACGATAATAAACCGCCGATTACTGTTACAGCTAAGTCCTTAGAAATCAGACCGCCGCCAGCACCGCCGAATGCCATTGGCAGCATCGCACCAATCGTCGCAATCGCCGTCATTAAAATCGGACGTAAACGTGTCGCCCCTGCTTCAAGAATCGCTTCACGCATATTCATACCACTATGTTCCATACGGATAATACGGTCTACAAGTACAATTGCATTTGTAACAACGATACCAATCAACATGAGCAGCCCCATCATTACTGATACCGAAATTGTTTGGCCTGTCACGAATAACCCAATCCAAGAACCAATTACCGTAAATGGCAATGAGAATAAAATCGCGAATGGCGCTAACCCTTCACCGAACGTTACAACTAGGATAAAGTAAACAATCGCAATCGCGGCAACCATTGCTACCCCTAATTGTGTAAATGTTTCAGCCATATCTGCTGCAACACCGCCTACACCTGTCGTAACCCCTTTAGGTAATTCTAAATCAGCAATTTTTTCATCTGCTGCAGAAGTTGCTTTCGAAATATCTTTGTCTGTAATTGTAGCAGATACAGTTGCAAAGTATTCCCCTTTTTGACGAGATAATGAATTTAATGTTGTACCTTCCTCCAGCTCTACCAATTCACCGATTGTCATCGTCTGACCAGTCGCTGTCTGGATTGGCGTTTCCAATAATTCATCAATGTCGGCAGCAGCTGATTTTGCTTCGCGCTGTACAACGACATTAATATCCGCGCCATCCCTTTCAACCGTTGTTAAAATTTCTTTATTTGTGTTCGTTTGTAAAGCCATTAAAATTTGTGCCGTTGTCAAACCGTATTGTAATACGTTTTGCTGATCAACTTTTAATACATTTTCTACATATGGTGCAGATGCATTTGATTCAACTTCATCCAATCCATCGATGTCGACCAGAACATCTTCCACTTGAGCAACAGCTTCATTCAGTTTATCTAAATCTTCGCTGTATAACGTATAGCTAACTTCATTTGAAGACATACCCATCGCGAAGTTTTGCGTTTTCCACTCGCCAGATTGCCCAACATTAAAGATGTAGTCCTCTACCTCTTTTTTAGCTGCAGGGAAATCTTTCATATCAGGATCGAAAATGGCGTAGATTAAACCGCCGCCAGCTCCTCCACCTGTCATCATGGAAGCCATATCTGTTGAAGGCTCCGTATTCACCGATAATTGTAAAATATCGATGTCTTTACGTTTCATTAATTCCTGCTCAACTTCTTCAATGTTCGCCAATGTATTTTCCATTAACTCGCCAGTTTTTGGTGTGTATGTTAAATACATAACTTTCTCTTCCTGGGAACCCATAAAACTAAAACCGATTAATGGAGTTAAAGCTAAAGAGCCAACTAACACTACAATTGCAATAATTGAAGTAATCCATTTATGATTTAAGCATTTCTCTAGGAAGCTGCGGTAAGTTAATGCAAGTTTACCAACTTCTTTATGCTGGCTTTCTAATTTCTCACCGTAAATTTTCTTTCGGAATAATGTGTGAGAAAGTGCTGGCACGATTGTAATCGCAACAATTAATGAAGCGATTAATGCAAATGACATTGTCAATGCGAATGGTACGAATAATTCCCCTACCATACCGCCTACAAATACAAGTGGCGCAAATACCGCAATCGTTACTAATGTTGAAGATAAAATCGGCTTGAACATTTCAATTGTTGCTTCACGAATAAGCGCACGACCTTGTAATTTTTCTTCTTTTAAATGCATACGGCGGTAAATGTTTTCCACCACTACAATCGAGTCGTCAATTACACGTCCGATTGCCACCGTAATCGCACCAAGTGTCATAATGTTAAGTGTAATATCCATCCAGTGCAATAGCATTAATGCCATAAATACTGATACTGGAATAGAAATAATCGAAATGATTGTCGATTTGAAGTCACGCAGGAATAAAAGGATAATCAATACCGCGATCAATCCGCCGAACACTGCTTTTTCAACCATTGTAAAGACTGAATCTTCAATAGGCTTACCTTGGTCTAAAGAAATATCCATTTGGAGACCGGAGATTAAATCCTGCTCTTCTTCGATTAAATCTTTAACGGCATTAACTACCGTTACAGTGTTTGCATCTTGCCCTTTCACGACTTGGATGGCGATAGCGTCTTTACCATTCGTGCGGGAAACCGATTGAACCTTGCCAACCTTTTCGATCTGTGCAATATCTCCTAACTTTACGAAAGGTACAGGATTTGTTTCAGATGGTGTGACAGGGATTAACATTTCTTTCAAATCTTCAACTGTTTTAAACTTGCCATCTACCGCTACAGCTTGCTCGCCTTCTTCAAATTTGTATAAACCTAAAGAAATCGCCAAGTCGCTCGCTTGAATCATTTGCTTAACCGAATCCTCTGTCAAGCCCAATTCTTTCATTTTCGCTTCATCATATGTGAAAGCCACTTCTTCAATATGCTGACCCGTTACTGTCGCAGAGGCAACACCGTCAATTTTGTTTAGCTTCGGAAGAATAATTTGCTCGACCGTTGAAGTTAATTCAACGATGTCTTCCTCTTTGCTGCTCACAGATAACGCAATGACCGGCATCATATTCATGCTGATTGCCATAATCGAAGGCTCCTGTGCACCTTCAGGAAGTGAAATATTATCTAATGCAGCTTCCAATTGACGTTTCTTTTCATCCATATCCACGCCATATTCATATTCCACCTGAACTTGGGAAACATTTGAACTAGAAGTAGAATAAACGGCCTTTACATCTTCTAAACTTTCTACTGCCTTTTCATAAGGAATAGAAAGATCATCCATTACTTGCTCCGGTGTAGCTCCTGGATATACACCCATTACGATTAAGTATGGGATCGAAATATCAGGGATCGATTCCATCTTCATTCGTGTTGATGAATAAATACCAGAAAATACGATTATGATTGTTAACAACCATACGGCAAGCTTGTTTTTTAATACAAAATTAACTAAGCCTTTCACGGTTCCACCTTACCTTTCTTGACTATATGTAACCACCATTTTATAATAATGACTAGCCGGTCACGTGTCAATTGAAAGGGGTATGAACTTATTATGACAAGAAAACAATTGATAATCGATTCTGCCCTTCAGCTATTTGCGGAAAAAGGAATAGAAGCTACGTCAGTACAACAAATTACTGACCATTGCGGTATTTCAAAAGGTGCATTTTATTTATCATTCAAATCGAAGGATGAGCTCATCTTTTCAATTATTGAACATTTTATGAACAATATTATTCGAGAAGTTGACCAAGCAGTCAATGAAGGTTCGACACCGTCAGAAAAGCTTCATATTTATTTTGTTTACACATTTAAAATAATGTCACAATATACAGGCTTCGCCGAAGTTTTATTGAAGGAAAAGGTTTCAGCCATTAATGAAACATTAATTGAACGGATTCATTATTATGTGGAGCTGTCTAAAAAAAGCTTGGAAAAGTTGTTGTTTGATGTATTCGGAGAGCAAATTGAAGGAAAGCAGTACGATTTAGTCATCGTCGTAAACGGAATGATACAATCGTACTTACAATACTTTTTCGAATCAAGCAAACCATTCGATATTTTAAAGCTTGCAGATTCACTTGTAGAGAAAACAACATTATTGGCTACAAAAAGCCAAATCATTTTTTTGCAAAGTTCTTCACAGCTTTACAATCGTGTTGAAAATTATTCGACCGAGCATATTATAGAAGAACTCAATCAACTTCAAAAGCTTACGAATAATAAGTTGGAGCTGGATTCGATTCAATTGCTTAAAGAAGAGCTTCTGCTGGATAAACCACGCAATGCAATCGTTCTTGGCCTTGTTTCCAATTTAGAGAAAAATGAAAGCTTAAATTGGATTACTTTATATTTAAGAAAGCAATTTAGCTAATAAAAGATGGCAAGCAAAATAATTATGCTTGCCATCTTTTGTTATTCTGCAGGATTTAAGAAATTTAATATTTCTCGAAGGACAGTTTGCGGATCTTCCAGCATACCTAAATGACCCGTATTTGTTTTTATTTTCGAGACGTTCGGATTTGTTGTTTCAATCGGTGTGACCGCATTGTCTTGCTCGCCTTCAATTACCAATATTTGTGTGGACGTCACATCTATTAAATCACGTTGATCTGGTCGGGTTTTCATCGCGCCAAGTGCAGTGACAAGTCCTTCCGCTTTCGCTTCATAGGCAACTTCTTTTGCGAATAATACATCTTCAGTTTTAGCGTCAGGTGCTAAAAAATTATGAATGATGCCATCAACAAATGATCCAACACCATGTTCCATAATTTCTTCTTGCTGCTTTGTTCGTTTCTCGATTGCTTCTGCCGTATCAGGGGCATCAGATGAATATAATAATACCGCTTTTTCAATATTCGTATAATTCTTTTCAATTGCCGCCAATGTAATATAGCCACCCATTGAATGGCCAATCCAATATGATTTTTCCACTTTTTCAGCCATCAGGACATCGATAATTCCTTCTGCATAACGGTACATCGTGTAATCGCCCTCTGGTGCCTCACTTTTTCCATGACCAGGCAAATCAATCGCTATTACATCAAAACGCTGTATTAAAGCATCGATTATTCTGTCGTAAATTGCCGTCCCGCCCAAAAATCCATGAATTAATACAACGGCTTCCCCTGAACCGTTTCGAGTATAATTTAACATGCGCACTCGTCCTCCCCCATCCATTTTCCCTATATCCTTTTCCTTAATTATCGGTTCGTAAACATGCTTAAATTCGCAATCCATACGAAAATATTAGTTTGTATACTATATTTTTAAATTGATATTTCCGGCAATCAAAAATTTACGCTTTCTCTTTTTCGTTGTTGGATACGCAGCGTCTATATTTTTTCTAGCTATAAGTCCGACAACCGGTCCAATCGCCATATTGAAGAAGCCCCATTCCCGGTAAACAATCTTCCAAATTTGAGCTGAATTCAAAATTCCAGTTAGTTCAGCGCAATCACTGAAACACTTCTATTTTAGCCATATATAAAAAAGGGTGTTCTAAAAGTTTTTTTGGAACACCCTTTTGCAGCAAAGAGAGGTATAAATTAATGGGGGCTGCACTATTTAGCCCTTAACTCAAATATATGATTTTTTCCGCCTGAAAGTTGGCTTCACTTCCGCAAATAAGATAGCACAGAAAATGAGCACACATCCTACAAGCATGCGACCTGTTAAAATTTCATTCAAAATAAGCACCGAGAACATCGTACCGAACAATGATTCCGTTGATAGAATAATCGCAGACTTCGTAGGATTCGCATATTGCATCCCGATATTTTGACAAACATAGGCAACACCCGTGCAAAATACAGCTAAATAAACGATGATTCCAAATCCTTCAGAAGTGTAGGTCGTCGGCACTTCACCTAATATTAATACAGAAATGACGCTAAGCACTGTCGCTGTAAAAAATTGAACAATCGTCAATGCGAGCGCATCCTCCGTTTTTACAAAAACATTCGTATAAAAAATATCGAATGCAAAGCCGACTGCACAAAGTATGGATAAAAAATCCCCAATATTAATCGTTAACGAATCTTGCAATGATAAAAAACCAATTCCGATTACTGCAACGCCCGCAGCGATAAATTCAAACCGGTCAATTCCCCGCTTATAGATGACATAAGCTATAATTGGAACGATAATTACATTAATTGCAGTCAAAAAAGCATTTTTGGACGGGGTCGTATATTCCAGGCCCATCGTTTGCAATGTAAATGCTATAAATAGAATGGCGCCGAGCACTGCGCCTTTCCATAATACCGCTTTAGAAATTAGTCGAAGCTTTTTATAAAAAATAATACTTAAAATAACAGAGGCTAATAAAAAACGCCCTGCCATCAATTGAAACACTGTCCAATGTTCCAGACCTTTTGCCATTCCAACAAAGCCGCTTCCCCACATGACAGCGGTAATGAGCATTAACAGCTCGCCTTTATATTTTTGCATACAATTCCTTCTCTCTCATTTAAAACAATTAAATTTACAATAATCAAAATCACGTATAAAAGATAGCGAAAATTCAAAAATATATAAAAATTCGTGCTAAATTGGCTAATATTTCGCTTGACCATTCATACTAAAAAGGTTTTTTTATGTACAAAAGGATAGATATATTGCTGTTGTTCGATAATTGGTTCGAAGGGATAATAAATAATAGCTTTAATAGTGTCGGATAATCTGTATATAAAATGTGAATATATTTCCTTTATTTGTAATATCGAATGCTGAAATTAATTATATGAATGGCAATTTACCTTTTTTTCGTGTAAAATAGGCTTTTACAATAATTTAGGGACGTGAACAAATTGATTAAAATTGAAATGCCAAAGCCGGATTTAGTAATTCGTCAGCGTGAGCAAGTTTTGAAACAAGGAGAGGTGGAAATTAAGCCATACTTCGGTTTCATTGATTTCCATAAAATCACGCGGGATAAAGGCGGGATTTTCTTCTTCTATAATGAACAAAACGAGCTTTTATTCGTCGGGAAAGCACGAAAAATCCGTCAACGCATCAAAAAGCACTTTGAAGATAATGTATCGCCTGTGAAAAACCACCGCGGCGAAATCCACAAAATTGAAGTATATGAAATTGAGGATCCAATGGAACGCGAAATTTATGAAACGTACGCAATCAACCAGTTCCAAGCGAAATACAATATCGATAAAGTATTTTTCGACCGCCAATAAGCAGATGAACACCTTGCCACTAAGAGAAATCAAATGGCAAGGTGTTGTTTTATTGCTGTATTTTATAATCGAGCATTTCATTGATTTTTGATAAATCTTCCATAATGCCTTTTTTCTGATTGGCAATGCCGTCATACCATTTGTTTAAAATATTCTGCATGCCCTGCTCAATTTCTTTTTCTTCAGATACTAGCTGAACCATTACATCAATTACTTTCGTGCGCTCTTCATAAAATTTCACGCGTGCCGGGAAATCTTTTCCGATATTTTGCTTGAATATATAGCCCAATTTAATAATACCGTTGTTCATTAATTGCTCCGAATAAAGAGTGGAACCAACCACCGCTAAGCGCTCGTTAAAATCAGGCTCCTCTTTAATGTAATTTTGCATCATCATCGCCACTTCACTTGCGAACAATTTCAGCTTATTGCGCTGACCGTCCATCAAGCTTTTAGTCTCTTCAAAAACAGTGAGCATCGCCTCTGTATGCTCAAGCATATTTTTGACTTTATTTAACGGCTCTTCATTCGCATTGTTTAATCGGACTTGAATTGTTCGGTATACATATTGGCGCTGTAAATAAGCCGACAGTAAAATTATTCCGTTATAATGAATACTTGCCTCGTAATGTTGTTCAGTAATCATAATTTTATTAATCCTCCAACCCGTAAGTACTATACATTCATAACAATACCACAGATTTTACGACTTGAAGAGTCAAAAATTCAAACTATTTTAATAATGCGCCAAATTCATGCCAATTTACTAGGCGAATATAGTCGACCTGCTGATTATATGATTGATTTTTAACGATGACTTTCGTGTTTGTTCCTGCTAATGTATTTAAAACGGCAGGCTTGTCATCGACATATACATCGAGCTCCAGTTTTTTTATAATATCGATTTTTTCATGGTCTTCCATACCGCAGTAAAAATTTGCATCCACTACTGGAAAACCCTGTGCTTTCACCCATGCACGTGTTTCCGCGCAATACTTTTTCGGACGTGAAGTAATGTAATAGATTTCATGGCCCTGTTCTGCCAGCTTCCGCAAAACTTGTTGTGCGCCATCAAAGCTCGGACAATCCGTAAAATATATATCCTTCATCGAATCATTCCACATTTCGCTTCCTTCGTCGCTCGTTAAGCCAAATGCTTCGTGAATTTCCACTGTCGGAATTTTTTCGAATATATCCTCCCCGACCGCTCTGTTCAACTTTTTATTATATAATCGAAACGCATGTCGACGTAAATCGATTAATGTATCATCAATATCAAAACCAAATTTCATTGCCCTCACCTAACCTAATACGACAAAAGCATCTTGAAACTTTTGTTCTTTTTCGATTTGCATTGCTTGTATTTCAGAGATTTGCTTTTTCCGTTCCGTAGCACAGCTCATAAAATCAAATCGCTCATTTTGAAGGAGCATTTGCGCTAAAATATGTGCATCCATTAAAGAGCTGTTCAAACCATATGCTCCTGTAGGGGTCATTGTATGGACAGCATCGCCTATCAGCACAACCCCGTCTTTACCCCATTGCTCGGATATGCTGCTGAATACATCGAGCAGCACAAAATCGCGCCATGATTGTATATGTTCGTTCACGGAATGGGTCAATTGCGGAAATGCTTTCGTCAGCTTTTCTACAAAAGGCGAGAATGGTTGTTTCCGAAGCGATGCATAGCTGCCCTTTTCAATATTCCAGCCGATTTGCACATAACCTTTCGCCTGCGTGAATAAAGAAATTTGCATCGTGTCAACGAGCGTCATTTTTATTGACGGTGTCCAGTCTGTCGGTGCGGGTATACGGGCCCATAATAAATCATAGCCATGATTGCGGATCGTCACATCCAAATTTGCGAGCTTCCGTACCGTAGAATAGCGGCCGTCTGCACCGATGATAAGCTGTGCCTCGATGTATATTTCATTGTTGCCCTGCAATGCACGAACGGCTGTATATTGACCCTCCTCATTTTGAACAAGCTGTTTAACAGTCGTATTCAGGAAATAATCAAATGTCGGATACGTTTTTGCCTGCTCAATGATCGCTTGCAGTAAATGCGCTTGGGGCACATGAATGCCTAAATGCCCAATGGCAGGTGCAGGCTCGATTGTTTTGATTTTTTCTCCATCCAGCCAATACTCCAATGTTTCCATCCGCAGTAATCCGAGCTGTTCAATTCGTTCAAACAATCCGTGCTGCTTTAATATTTGTTCCCCTTCTTCATTCAAATGCTCGCCTCGAAATGCTTTAGCAAAGTCATTTGTACGCTCGATTAATAGGACCGAAACATTGTTTTCCGCCAAAATATTCGCAAGCAATGCACCTCCTGGACCGCCGCCTACAATACACACATCCACTTTTCTATTCATCAGATTTCGCCTTCTTCGGATATGCAATAATGCGCAAATCCTCTCCGATTCGAGTTACTTTATCAAATTCAAGCTTTGAGGCAGCATCAATCATATCAATATCGGCGCCTGTGAATGGAGTGATCGAATTTTTCCCGCCTAACACTTTTGGGGCAATATATACAATATATTGGTCGATTAAACCGCTTCGCAAAAATGATGCATTGACATTGCCGCCGCCTTCAACTAATAAATGGGTGATTCCATGTTTATATAAAGCCTTCAATGCAGCTTCGATATTTAAGCCATTTGAACCTTTTGCGACTTGGATAATTTCCACACCTTGTTTTTCGAGAGCTTGCATCTTTTGCCTACTCGCGTCAGGACCGGCAATGATGATTGTCCGTGCTTCCGCCGTATCCGCAATGTGGGCATTTATTGGTGTTTTCAATGTGCTGTCCAACACGATACGCACAGGATTTCGCCCATTTCCATCTTTAAGGCGTGTTGTAAGTTTCGGATTATCATTCAATACCGTTTGGACACCTACTAAAATCCCGTCCACCTCGTGGCGCAGCTCATGGACATCGACACGCGCCTCTTCACCCGTAATCCACTGGGAATGACCATTATGTGTCGAAATTTTGCCATCCAGTGTCATCGCAAATTTCGCTGAAACAAATGGGCGCGCCTTTAACATATTATGAATAAAACGTTCATTTAGTTTTTGTGCCTCTTGCTGCAATATACCGACATCCACTTCAATTCCTGCGTTTCGTAAAAGCTGTATGCCGCGTCCTGCCACTTCAGGGTTTGGATCTTCTGTTGCCACAACGACACGGGCTACCCCACTTTCCTTTACAAGCTTCGCACAAGGCGGTGTTTTACCGTAATGTGAACAAGGCTCCAGTGTCACATAAATTGTCGCATCTTTTGCATGCTCCCCAGCCATGTGAACAGCATGGACTTCTGCATGGGGTTCTCCGGCTTTACGATGGAGTCCTGTACCTACGACCACCCCGTCTTTTACAATAACGGCTCCTACTAGCGGGTTCGGATTTGTATTTCCTTTTGCACTTGCCGCTAGTTGAAGGGCAAGCCGCATGTAGTCTTGATCTGTTTTCATTCGCTTCATTCTCCTTACACCGTCAGCTTTTGCACTTCGCCGATATGACCCGACTTTTGAACTTTCGTTTGCAAATAATGTGCATTCGTTTCCGTTAGGCCGCCCCATAAAGGAATATGGCCATCAGCCAATAACCCGCTTGCCTGCAATGCTGCAAGTTTTTTCGGATTGTTCGTAATGAGTGTCACTGGTTTTATGCGCAGTGCCTGCAATACGCGAATCGCATCATCATATGAACGTGTATCGTCTTCAAAGCCGAGCGCATGATTTGCTTCCACCGTATCATACGCCTCTTCCTGCAACAAATAAGCAAGAGACTTCGAAAACAGACCAATTCCGCGCCCTTCGTGATCCGCTAAATAAAAAATTGCTCCACATCCGTGTTCAACGATCATCTTCATCGATTCATGCAATTGATAGCCGCAATCACAGCGCTGTGAGCCAAATATATCGCCAGTATGACAAATGCTATGCATGCGGATCAGTGCATCATCATCGTTTCCAAAATCCCCGTATACTAATACCGAGGATTGCTGGCCAAACGCTAAGTTCATCGACTGGACGGATTCCACCACTTGCCCCTTTGTCTGATTTTTATTAACAGCAGTCCATGAATACCATTTGAATGTCGCTTCAAATTCACCTTGTTTGATCGGCAGCTTCACAGGACCGACTAACGCAATGTTTTGCCACTCGTCTTTTCGGATAAGCTGAATTTTATTTTCTAAAATCGCCATTAATTGTTTCATTATAATCACCTTAATCTCCATATAAGTTACTTTACGTAACCTAGTTTATAATAATAAGTATCTAACGTCAAATAAACCGAAACTATCTAATTCATGATAGCCTCGGCTTTTCCATATGTCAGCAAATAATTTTCTGCAATTAAAAATGATAATCCTCTATTTTCTTCACTTTTTGTGCGATTAGGCTGATGGCAACAAATGTGATGAACGAGGCGATAATCGGAATTGTCACGGAATGCATGCCGTAAATATTCTCGGAAAATTGATAAATAATAATATAAAGCGCCAACCCGACTACCATTGAACTGATTGCCCCGTATTTGTTCGCCTTCTTCCAGTAAAGACCAAAAACAACACTCCATAAAAATGCCGACTCCAATCCGCCAAATGCGAATAAATTCAGCATTATTAATAATTCCGGCGGCTTTACCGCGAATAGGACAACTGCAATTCCTATGACCGTCGTCACCCAAAAGCTGCTCGTTTTAATTTGGGCATCGCTTGCTTCAGGATTTATATAATTCAAATAAATATCTTTCACAACTGTCGAGCTTACTAATATTAATAATGCATTTACGGTCGACATAATGGCGGCCATTGGAGCAGCGAGCACAATTCCCGCTAAAACAGGCGGCAATACTTCCAATGTCAATAATGGCATTACCTTGTCCCCAATTTCAATTCCCGGCATGACCGGACGTGCAAACACCCCGATTAAATGCATGCCCAACATAATTGTCCCAATCCCTACAGTACCGATTAAAATTGCCCGATGCAAGCTTTTGGAATCTTTATAGCTCATTGCACGCACCGCAATTTGCGGCAGACCGATAACCCCTAAACCGATTAAAATCCAAAATGTCGAAACATATAAAGGGGTTAAATTGCCGGATGCCCCAAACGGCGAGACTAAATTGGGGTTTTCGGCGACTAAATTTTGCATAATATTTTCAACCCCGCCACCGGCAAATACTGTCGCCACTAATAAAATGACCGTCCCGATAATCATGATCGAGCCCTGCAGCGCATCTGTCAATGCCACTGCACGGAACCCGCCTATAATCACATAGGCCAATACCGCAACAGCGAAAATCAAAAGCGCATTCGTGTAGGAAAGCCCTGTTAAAGACTCTATTAAGCGCGCACCGCCAACCCATTGTGCGGTCATCGATGCAAACAAGAATATAATGATGCTGATTGCCGATAAAATAATGATCGTATTACTGTCATATCGTTTCTTTAAAAAGTCGATCAATGTGATCGCTTCAATACGGCGCGACACAATCGCAAACTTCTTGCCAAGCACCATTAAAACAAAGTAGCCTGCCGGAAGCTGAGCCATTGCAAGAAGTACCCAGCCGAGCCCTGTGTTGTAGGCAACCCCCGGCCCTCCGATAAAACTCGACGCACTGCCGTATGTCGCCATCATCGTCATCGCAAGGATGAAGCCCCCCATTTCACGGCCGCCTAAAAAGTACTCCTGCAAAAACGAGTTGGAAGTGCGCACTTGACGATTTGCCCAAATACCTATACCAAAAATAATGATGAGAAAAAGTAGGAGCGGAATAATTACTTGCCAATGCATCATTTATGCTCGTCCTCCTCTTCAAGGGAAATATCTTTGAAGAAAAGCTTCATTGCAACCCAAATCGAAACAATCATAAAAATGGTTCCGGCGATACAGCTATAAAAAAACCATGCTGGAAAGCCTAAAACATATTTATATTGAAGTGGGTCATCCGAACCTAGCCCATAAGCGAAACCAAACCAAATGGCAAAGTTTATAAGGACGAGGACGACACCGATCAATGCTTCTTTATGCGCGATTTCAAAACGCTTATCCTGCACATTAAACATCCTTTCTTATATAAAAATAATCTATTCTATCATACGTGCCAAATCTATAGAAGAAAAGCATTTCCGGCCAGAAAAATTCAATTCGCATAAAAACAGCCTGAAATACAATTATTTTATTCGAAATGAAATAATGTTCATAAGAAAAACCAGCAAACTCTGTCATATGAGTGTTTGCTGCTTTTCTTTACGTAGCCAGACTTTCATTTGGGAACGTTATTTAATAACGGTATGTATAACAATACAATTGAAATAGTAATGATTGCACTAAATTTCACTTTTTAATTTATCAATATATTGTTTCGCTTCTACTAGTGAAAGCCCAAAAAGTTCTCTTGCTCTTTTTACCGCCTTGACATCAGAGCCTTCTTTTAAAAGTTGTTTTAATTCGTTATTTATCGGATTATCAGGTGAAATTATTTGTTTAGTCATTTGTTTCAAAGTAGATTGCATATCTTTGACCCTATTACTCAAATCAAAGACAGTGAACAATAAATACGCACAGATAAATAATATTAACGCATCCAGTATAGAAAATTCCATAAAACGTCCCCCCTTTTAATAATACTTATATTTACGAGTGATATATACAATCGGTTTCATATTTTATATATAAATTTAAACATCCCTTATGAGCCAAGCTATCGTGCAATCAATCGATTCCGTATCCACCCACCGATGAAAGAACTGAAGCAAGTAGCCCATTGTGTGGAAGAAGTAAAAGAAGATTTGCCATCTATCGTCAACGTAAAATTGACGAGGAGCCAGTTTTTGGATTCCCGAGAGCTAATTTGGGTTTCATGCGACTTTATGTCCGCGGAAAATCAAAGGTGCATCACGAAATCGGAATGGCAGTAATGGCCGCAAATTTAAGGAAATATACGGCGAGGGGTTAACTCCTCATCGGATTTTCTCAAATTATATGACAAAAAGGGAAATTGCACCATGCAATTTCCCTTTTTGCCTGAACTGGAACTAGTTATGTTCCAGCCTCTAGTGAATATAATATCATGTACAATTACTTATACTTAATCTTACAGAGTAGATAGCCTCGTTTATTTCATATGTTACAGTAATTCTTTACGCAAGTCTGCTGGCGATTTTGGCGAAAGCAGGCCAAATGGAATATCAAACACTGTTTTTGCGCCCTTTTCCCCTTTTTCGCTTAGTTTATAAGCTGCACGGGCATAGGCAACTAATACGCTTGATGTGAACATCGGATTCGAATCAAGCTTTAATGAAAACTCTAAAATCTGTCTATCTCCTTCGCCTGATTGACCTGAACGGATTACAAAACCGCCATGGGGCATGCCTTGGTGTTTTTCATTAAACTCCGCTTCTGTAATGAAGTTGACAGTCGTATCATAATCAGCAAAATAGTTCGGCATTTCTTTAATTTCTTTTTCAATATGTGCTGCATCTACACTATCTTCCAACACTACATAGCAATCCCGCGCATGTTTTTCACGTGTTGTCAGCTCCGGGTTTTCCCCATTTCGTACACGCTCTACCGCTGATTGGATTGGCAATGTGTACTGTACCGCCTTTTTCACACCAGCAATGCGGCGCACAGCATCCGAGTGTCCCTGGCTTAAGCCATCGCCCCAAAATGTGTATGTATTGCCCACTGGTAATACCGTTTCCCCTAATAAACGATTTAATGAAAATAACCCCGGATCCCATCCAACCGATATGATCGATACTGTACCGCTTTTTTGAGCCGCTGCGTCCGCCGCTTCAAAAAATGCCGGGATATTCGCATGTGTATCATAGCTATCAATCGTATTAAACCATTGTGCGAAATGCGGAACTTGCTCTGGTAAATCTGTAGCAGAACCGCCGCATAAAATCATCACATCAATTTGGTCTTTATAAGTTGGCGCGTCATCCACTAAATAAACGGGTACATTTACCGATTGAATCAAAACAGTTGCTGGATCACGTCGTGTAAAAACGGCAACTAACTCCATATCGGCATTTTGACTGATTGCCGCTTCTACACCACGCCCTAAATTTCCGTAACCTACAATACCAATACGAATTTTGCTCATCTTAACTTCCCCCAATTTTTTTCCGACGATATTTTTATTCACATAATGATGTAAATTCTGAATTTTCGTCTAAATGTACTTTTCATCATACAATTTCACTTTTACGAATACAATATTTTTCGTTATTTTTACAAGCAATTGTTATCACTCAAGAAATGTATGCAAAATTATTCGAAAGAGTTTTTATTTTCTATCCATGTCCCTTTTTGATATACTAGTAAAGTATAGAAATAGACTATTTGGGGGAAAGACATGAAGAAATTATCAGCCGTATTGTTAGCATTCGCACTTGTATTTTCCAGTGTAGGAACATCGCTTTTCTTTGCTAACGATGCACAGACAGTAGAAGCAAAGTCATACAAATCAGGTAAAAAGGGCTTTAGCGGAAACAATAACAATACAAACATTCAAAAGAATAATAATGATGCCACAAATCCAACAACTGCCAAACAAAACAATGGCACAACGACTAAAAAAGATAACACAAACAAAGCTTCCTCTAATAAAGGCGGTTTAATGAAAGGCTTGATGCTAGGCGGTCTGGCCGGGTTATTATTCGGCAGCTTATTTGCCGGGATGGGTATGCTCGGCAATATTTTAGGTTTACTAATAAACGTGGCAGCCATCGCAGCGATTGTATTCTTCTTAGTGAAGATTTATCAATTAATTAAGCGCAAAAAAGAAAAAGAGGTAACGGAAACGTGGAAAAGCTAACGTTGCTCGAACAGGATTTAATTAATGCAGTCTGCCTATTTCACGCAAAATTCAAAAATGCGGCACCGGAAGAAATTGAAGTGGAGCTTATGTATGATGATGCCGCCGGATATTCAGCAGAGGCTTTTTACAACGGTCAATTAGAAGTTTATAATTCAGTCAACTTCATTATGGCGCTGCGTCTATACATCGATGAGCAGCTTGGCCGGGATTCTATGTCGGCACGCATCACTCTTGCCATTGATGACGAAGAAGGCATGGTCGCACATATAGAGCTTTAAATTAAATGCAGCATCGAAAGATCCACCTCGTCTCATATGGAGATTCGGTGGATTTTTTGTTTATGCAGTCGGCTGTATTTCCGGTGTATATTTCGTCGTCATTGATTTATAGCTTACTGCGAAGGCTATGAACGCCAATACTGATGCGCCGATTAAATAGATAGCCAATATCGCTGTATTTGATGTCAGCAACGATAAATCGCCTAATGAAATAACCGATTTAAAACCGGAAATAGAATACGTGAATGGCAAAAATGCACTAACTGCCTGTAAATTATCAGGAAGCATCGGAATCGGCAAATTTGAGCCGGTAATGGATAATTGTGCAACAACAAAAACTAGTGCAACAAAACGTCCGATATGGCCTGCAACTGACACGAAGAAGAATATAATCGTCATAAAGACAATACTTGCAAAAACCGCGAACAAAATATACATCAGAATATTGTCAACAGCTAGCTGTAGAACAACTAATGTAAATACCGCCACAAGCAAAGCCTGCATTGTTGCGAATAGTGCCAATTGCAACCATTTGCTAACAAACCAACTAACCGCTGATTTCGGTAAAACGGCTGGCTTTTTAAAATCGACAAGCATTGATAATACAAGCACCCCTACAAATAAGGCAAGCGATAAAATATATGGTGCTGTTGAATCGCGATAATATTCATATGCATTCAACTTCTCCCCTGCCAGCGCGACCGGCGAGGAGAACATCGCAATATTTTCATCCGTAATGCGGATTGCCGCTACTTGATCACGCCCGCCTTCCAAACCAGTCGCTAATTCGCTTGATCCCTCCTGGAGACGAGTTGCCCCATCATTCAATGTTGTGACACCTTCAGTCATCGTTTGCCATCCTAAAGCTACTGTTTCATTTCCGCTGCTAATTTGTGTTAAGCCATTTTTCAAGCTTGCAACACCTGTGCCTAATTGATTCCACGATCCCGTTAAGGATGCATTGCCGTTAGCGACTTGCGAAGCACCGCCAGCCAATGTTGTTGCTCCTGAAACTAATGCGGTTTGACCTGCGATAAGTTCATCGATGCCATTTACGGCACGCTCTTGTCCAACCGTCAATGCACTAATGCCTGCTACAATTGAATTTTGTCCTGCAATTGCGTTATCTAGCCCTGATGTTAATGCAGGCATTGACTGCGCAATCTGATTTGCGCCATTGCTTAATGCGTTCGCGCTTTGAACGGCAACAGGATAAACGGCTCCGAGCTCACTCAGTCCCGCGCTTAATGCTAATAGGTTTTCCCGGTATGCTTCCAAGCCAGGTGCCTGTGCTAAACTTTGCAATAATGTTGCCCCTTGCGCCATTTGTTCAATATCCCCCTGCTTAGAATGCAGCACAGTGGAAAGCTCGGTTAAACCTTTTGCTAAACCTGGATTTGTTTGTGTGCCATCCCCTATTGCAATCCCTGCATATAGTTGATTTGCCCCTGTTGACAGTTGTTGCAGACCATTTAATAAATTTTCAGAGCCTGGCTGTAGTTGCTGCAAGCCTGTGTAAATCTCCGTTGAGCCGCCCTTTAACGAAGTGAGACCAGCCAGCACTTGTTGTGACCCGCCCTTTAATTGTGACGCACCATTCGCTACTTGACGTGAACCTGATGCTAAACGATTAATATCATTTGCACCCCCATTAATCGCCGATAAAATTTGGCCTGCGCCGTCATCTGCTGTTTTAGCCCCTGCAGCAAGTTGGTTAATATCATCCGATTTTTCAGACAATGAAGCTAGCAATGTGTTCGTCCCCACGGCTAATTGTTCAGTGCCGTCCAAAATTTGCTTCGATCCGTCAGCCCCTGTTGCAAAACCTGTTTCAATATCCGTAAACTTGGAAAAAACGGTCCTTGCATATGTTGCCGTAATTTTGTCCCCTAGTTGTTCTCGAAGTTTTTCGACTGCGCTATTCGTCACTTGGGCACCCATAAAGTTGAGCCCTTCGTTTTGAATATAGCGCAGCTCCGGCACTTGCGGATTTGCATCTAAAACCGTTGTTACTTTTTGTGAAAAGTCTTCAGGAACTTCCACTATTAAATAATATTCCTGATTTTCCAGCCCTTTCATCGCTTCCTCTTCCGTAACAAAATGCCAACCCAATGATTTGCTCTCTTTTAATGTTTCCATTAAATCATTGCCGACATTAATCGGTTGACCGCTTGATACACCGCCTGCATCATTGTTGACAAATGCAACAGGCAAATTATCAAGATTGTCGTACGGTCCCCATGTAGCGGACAATAGCACCGCTGCATACACAATCGGAATTAGCATCACACCGATCAATGCAAACAACAAGCCTTTCCGATTGGCGAGCAACTGCAATTCCTTCCCGAACAACTGAAACATCCCCATACGTAACCCCCTTTTTCAACTATTAAACTATATACGAATGAATATTCACTCATTGCGTATATACATTAATATATTCTAATTTTTTACATATTTCTACTATAAAATGTAAAATATCTCTCTAAAGTACGTGAATTTTGTTCATATTGATATTCAAAAAATAGGTCCATATAATTGTTAAATAGCATTTTGTGTTATAGTGGCCTTTTAAATATCAGAGTGTTCCTTCTACTTATATTATCCGGCAATATAACGAATGATTAATATCGCATAGTATTTTTGATAGGAAATAAATAAAAAAAAATCACTAAACGGTTTCCCGAATTAGTGATTTTTTGAATTTTAAATTAGTTTGCCTCTTGTGCAGCTACATCGATAATACGACCTTCTGTTGTAAATGCAATTTCACTCATCGATAATAATTGTTCTTTGAAGTTTTCCCAATCAGATAAGCCTAAATCGGTTACACGCCCTTCTTCATATGCTTTTGCAAACATGCTAAAGCCGTCCCCGCCCTTTGCTGTGAAAGCATTTGTAGCAATTGTGTATGTTTCATTGTCATTCACATCTGCATATTCTTTTGTCGCCTCATCATAATACTTTAATGAGACAATACGCGATCCAGTTTCTTTTGAGGAATCATACTCCAGTTTGGCTCCCGAAATGTGCAGGAAACCGCCATGTTCTTTCGGTGCATCTTTCAATGAATGCTCAAAAGCCGCCTTTAATTCCGCCCCTGAAGCATCCATCAGCGCTAGCGTGTTTCCAAATGGTAAAACTGTAATTACTTGACCGGTAGTCACCTCACCAGCCGGAATTGCCTCTCGAATACCGCCGCCATTTTGCAATGCCATAATTACTTTTTTCGATGTGTAATTTTTTGCTTTTGCCAACATCCCATCCGTAATAATATTGCCTAGCACCGTTTCGCTGCTGCGTACACTTATCGAATTTTCCTCTGTTGCCCTAGGGTTCACTAAATCCTCTGTTAATGTTACACCAATTTCAGCAGAAGAAATCGCATCCACTTTTTCTTTGAATGGCGCCAATAATTTTAAACCTTCCGCATCATTCGCAAATTCTCCCACTTTTAATAACTGGCCTTTATGCTTCACGATTACACCTTGCTCATCAAACTCAACATCTAATGTGCCTAAATAATCCCCATACTGGTATGCTTGCACAATTAATGTTGCATCCTTTTTCTCGCCCACTGTGTTTGTCTCCACGATAAATGGCTCGTCCAACTGTGTATGCGAGTGGCCCCCTACAATAATATCGATGCCTGGAACCGATTTTGCCAGTATTTGATCATTATCATATACCGCATTATCGTCAAAGCCTAAATGTGTGACAGCAATGATTTTATCTACACCTTTATCCTCAAACGCCTTTACTGCTTTTTTCGCCTCGTCAATATAATTTTCGAACACGATGCTTCCCGGTGATGCGATATCTTTCGTTTCAGCGGTAGTTAATCCGAAGATACCAACCTTTTCACCATTTACTTCTTTCACCATACCCGCATAAATTTTGCCGTTCTCAGGCTCGCTTGAAACTAAATCCGTAAATAAACCAGTAAATAGGCTATCTTTCGTAAAATCAACATTTGCCGTCAGCACAGGGAATTGTGCCGCTTTAATAAATTCGGCCAACGCTTTATGCCCTTCTGGTGAAGAACCTAAATCAAATTCATGATTACCTAAAGTAATCGCATCAAATTTCATCGCGTTTAAAAACGGTAAATCTGCTTGCCCTTCAAACTCATTGAAATATAATGTTCCGCTGAAAACATCCCCCGCATGCAAGAGCAATGCATCTGGAGTTTTTGCGCGCTGTTCATTTACTGCCGTCATTAATTTCGGCAGCATTTCCACGCGCGCATGTGTATCGTTTACATGCATAATTGATAATTTATAATTACTGTTTTCTGGCTCCGGCTGTGGTGCTGCTCCTGCCAACAACGTGGCCAACACACTCGATAATTCTCCCCGTGTCAATTGTTTTATAGGATTAAACGTTACATTTGCTGCTGTTAATACTGCCTCTGCCTCAACAGGATAAGCCGCTGAAACATTCGCTAAAATTTCGGCAAATTGTGCATGTGTAATTTTTTCGGCCGGACGGAAAGTGCCATCATTATGACCATTTACAAATCCAGTCGCCACTAATGCCGCAATATGACCATAATACTGATTATTAGTCTCGACATCTTTGAAATTTGGATTTTTGACATTTGCCGTGTCCAATTTTAACGCTCCTGCAATCATTTTTGCCGCTTGTCCACGTGTAACCGTTGCATCCGGCTTAAATGTGCCGTCCCCAAATCCTTTCACAATGCCTGTCGCGTTAAGTGCATTAATCGCGTCTGCATAAGGATGATTTGCACTTACATCTGTAAAAATTGTTACTTCTGCCGCTACCCCTGTAGCCCCAACGACTACTGCTGTAACTGCCGATAGAGCTGTTGCTGAATACATTCTCTGTTTCTTCATCAATAGAACCCCCTTACAATTTTTTACGCTTACAGTTTGATAGTATCGAAATATTATGGGAATTTCCACTTTTTCTGAAAATTTTTACTTAAAATTAACTAAAAAAAACATTTCGCGCCAAATAGCGTAAAATGATGTCTTTTCTTATGTGGATTTTCCAGGGAAACCTATACTTTCTTGTCCACAAAAAAAGACAAAGCCAATTTGAATCAGCTTTGTCTTTTATATTTATCGAAATGAATTACTGTGCAGCTTTAGCACGTAATACCATTTGCAGGATACCGCCATGACGGTAGTAATCTACTTCTACTTCAGAGTCGAAACGAGCTAACGCTTTGAACTCCGTTACATTACCTTCTGGAGAAGTTGCAGTAACAGTTAGGATATCACGTGGTTTAACATCGTCTGTTAAATTAACAGCGATTGTTTCGTCGCCTTTTAATCCTAAAGTATCAGCAGACTCGCCAGCCATGAATTGCAATGGCAATACGCCCATCATTACTAAGTTAGAACGGTGGATACGCTCATAAGATTGTGCGATTACAGTTTTAACGCCTAATAAGAATGTACCTTTAGCAGCCCAGTCACGGGATGAACCCATACCGTAGTCGTTACCAGCTAATACTACTAAGCCAGTACCTTGCTCTTGGTACTTCATGCAAGCATCGTAAATGTACTCAACTTCGCCTGTTGGCCAGTAAGTAGTGAAACCACCTTCTGTACCTGGAGCGATTTGGTTGCGGATACGGATGTTCGCGAATGTACCGCGCATCATTACTTCGTGGTTACCACGACGAGATCCGTAAGAGTTGAAGTCACGGATAGCAACTCCATTTTCGATTAAATACTTACCAGCTGGTGTATCTTTACCGATCGCACCTGCAGGAGAGATATGGTCAGTAGTGATAGAATCACCGAACTTAGCCATTACACGCATTCCAGCTAATGTTTGGATAGCACCTGGCTCTTTAGAAAGACCAGTGAAGAATGGTGGGTTTTGGATGTAAGTTGATTTTTCATCGAAAGTATATAAGTTTTCAGTTGAAGTTTCGATTGCATTCCAAGCTTCGTTAGCAGTGAATACTGTTTCGTATTCTTTTTGGAATAATTCACGAGTTACAACTTTATTTAATACTTCATTAACTTCTTCAGTTGATGGCCAGATGTCAGCGAAGAATACATCTTTACCGTCTGGTGTTTGTGCGATAGCGTCTTTTTGTAAGTCGATATCTACAGTACCAGCTAAAGCGTAAGCAACAACTAATGGTGGTGACGCTAAGAAGTTAGCTTTTACTAATGGGTGTACACGGCCTTCGAAGTTACGGTTACCTGATAATACAGAAGTTACGAATAAATCGTTTGATTTAATTGCATCTTCGATTTCTGGTAATAACGGACCTGAGTTACCGATACATGTTGTACAACCGTAACCTACAGTGTTGAAGCCGATTTGGTCAAAGTAGTCTTGTAAACCTGACTCTTCTAGGTAACCAGTTACTACTTTAGAACCTGGTGCTAAAGAAGTTTTAACCCACTTAGCAGGTTTGATTCCTAACTCAACCGCTTTTTTAGCAACTAAACCAGCAGCTAATAATACGTATGGGTTAGAAGTGTTTGTACAAGAAGTGATGGCAGCGATTGCTACAGCACCTGCTGGAATTTCTACGTCACCTTCTGCAAATTTAGCAGTAGATGTTTTAGAGAATTCTTCTTCTGTTAAACCGAAACCTTGAGTACCTTGTGGAGCTACTACTGATTCACGGTAAACTTTTTTCATTTCAGTTAAAGGAATTAAATCTTGTGGACGTTTAGGACCAGAAAGGTTAGCTTCGATATCCGCAAGGTTAATTTCTAATACATCTGTGTATACTGGCTCTAAGTCAGCATCAAAGAACATGTCGTTAGCTTTTAAGTAAGCTTCAACAACAGCAATATGCTCTTCGTCACGACCAGTTAAACGCATGTAGTTTAATGATTCTTCGTCAACTGCGAAGAAACCACAAGTAGCACCATATTCTGGAGCCATGTTAGAGATTGTAGCACGGTCAGCAAGTGGTAAAGCAGGTACGCCAGGTCCGAAGAACTCAACGAATTTGTTTACTACACCGCGAGCACGTAATACTTGTGTTACTTTTAATGCTAAGTCAGTAGCAGTTGTACCGTTTGGTAATTCGCCAACTAATTTAACACCGATAACATCAGGAATCGGGAAGTAAGATGGTTGACCTAACATACCAGCCTCAGCTTCGATACCACCAACACCCCAACCTAGAACACCGATACCGTTGATCATAGTTGTGTGAGAGTCAGTACCTACTACTGAGTCAGGGAATGCTACTAAACCTTCTTCTGTTTCGTTAACGTGTACGATTGGAGCTAAATACTCTAAGTTAACTTGGTGTACGATACCTGTTGCAGGTGGTACAGCACGGAAGTTATCATAAGCAGTTTGAGCCCATTTTAAGAAGTTATAACGTTCAGCGTTACGTTCGAACTCTAAATCCATGTTCGCTTGTAAAGCTGCTGCGTTACCGTATTTGTCTACTTGTACTGAGTGGTCAATTACAAGGTCAACTGGGATAGCTGGGTTGATTTTAGCTGGGTCTCCACCCATTTCTTTCATTGCAGAACGTAATGAAGCTAAGTCAACTACTACTGGTACACCAGTGAAATCTTGTAATACAACGCGTGAAGGCTTGAATGGTACTTCAGCTTCTTTGTTGTGAGAACCGAATTTTGCTAATTCGTTTACATGCTCTTCTTTAATTACATAGTTGTCATATTGACGTAATACTGATTCTAATAATACTTTAATTGAGTAAGGTAGGCGTGAAATTTTTGCGATACCAGCTTCTTCAAGAGCAGCTAAACGGTAGTAGTTGTAAGTCTTACCGTTCACTTCAAATGAAGCACGACTGTTGTGTAAGTTTGCCATTTTGTGTTCCCCCTAGTTTTTCATAATTGAAAAGGTTGTAAAGCTCTTTTCTCCAACCATAATGATAGCGCATTTTTATACATAAGTAAATTGCATTATTATTATCTTTTACGATAAGTTTTAATTATGACCTATCGGAAATACATATTTATTCTACAATATTATTTATAAATCTTACATTGTTATAAAGTATGATTGTCACTGCATTTTCCAACTATTAGGTAACGCATTTTTTTAGTCATGTTAAACGGAGTTTTATATACGCAAAAAACGCAACTATTATGCCACTAAAATAAAATACTTAATTTAACTTTAACCAGCGTTGTATGAATATTGATATAATACTGCGTAATTTTTCGTTTCGATTGGCGAATTTTAAATAGAAGTACAATGTTTTAGCTAAGTTTAACTGATTGGTTCTTGCCTTAAACCAGTCTGCATCATACCCTCGCTCATATGCCGACATTTGCAATCGATCGAAAAGCTGCTCCAGCCATTCAATAAACAAATCTTCCTCTATATTTTTCAGCAATAATGCTTCAATCACATTACAAAAACGTTCTTCTTCATCATCTGCAAATACATAGCCTTTCCATACATTAGCGCGAATCGCTTGTAATATTTGAGCAGTATAACGAATTGGGTACGCTGGATGTTCAATAATGGCGCATAACAGTTCGCTCGTATGTGCCACGCTATGCGCCCAACCCGAATGCACATTAATATAGCTGCGCAAATCCTGCTCCTTCGTCAACAAGTCAATTGCATTTTCTGTAAGCAATTCAAGCTGCTGTCCAGTTAAATATTCGAGCTGGCGGTCGGCATTGACAATCGCGGCTAAATAGAGGGCCGAGTAGGAACGTTGAAAAACAGAACTTGTCCCGCTTTCGCCGATTTTAAAAAGCAGCCCATTAATAGAAGAAAGTCGATTAACATATTGTTCAATGATATCGCGGCTTAATACATTTTCCGATAACAATTGAATAAATAAGCGGTAATTCAGCTGGTCCCGGAGTGCCGCTTCCTCATGGCCGACCGCCTCCAACAAATCATTCATGACAGCCGGATTGAGCTGTATATATTGTTTCCGGTCTTCCATTGACATTTCTAATAATTGATAATAATCCTCCACTAACAAAAAAACGCCCCCTAAATCATCTACATACAGACATTGTAGAAGACAATACGCATTTTGACTAGGAAGAAACGCAGCAAAAACAATTATTCGTTTAAAAAGGAATGCGTCGAATGCATTCCCGTTACATTCCTTCATCGTAGATCAAATTGTTCACCAACTGCTGTTTCCGGCTTTTTTTAAACTGCCAAATCACAAAGCAAACGCATCTCCCGCGTCGAACAGATCATTTACTTCGATTACTCGGTCCGAAAATTTATGGACGACATTCAAATCAACCGCATTAAAAAAATTCGTCAATACGACCGCTGTGCATTCGAATTGTTTCTGCTTTTTCGACCGGTTGAACTCATCAATAAACGCTGCAGGTAAAAAGCTGGAGCCATCTGTAACAAACAGCAAATCAGCTTCAGTAAATTCGCTTCGCAGCAAAATGTTTAAAGACTCGCGCAGCGGCAACTCGTAATTTGTGCCGCCCCCTAAAAAACTATTGCTGAAATGAATCAAATCCTGTGTCGTAGCCTGGCCCTTTCTGAAAAACTTCACATCACCTACATTTGTTGCGAAAGGAACAATCGCAAAATCTCTTTTCTGTTTTTTGGCTATCATTAAAAGTGCAATGCAAAATGCCTTGCTTTGCTCTTTTATTGTTGTCATTGAGCTGCTTTCGTCGATACAGATAATGATGGGCCCCTTCCCTTTACGGTCTTTTCCGTTCGTATCGAAAATGAGTGTTTGCTGTTCACTGAAGCGCTTTAAAAAATCCAGTTTACTATGCTTCATCATATAATTCCCCAATTCGGCCGGGAGTAATCGGGAAACTTCTTGCCCAAATGAAATATTTTGACATGCCATTGTTTGAGCATGCTTCGCCTTTTGCTTTTTCATCGCGATTTTTTTAAAGCGACCGACTAAATCAGCGATAAGACGCAATTCCTTGCGCTGACCAATCATGGCAGCAAGCTCAAATTGATCAGATAACGGTATATTTTCTATTTTTTTGCCGTCCATCGTGCCGACTGTCACAATCGCCTTTTTCGTGTTGCGGATTTTCCTTTTATTTTCTTGTAGCATCGTACCAATAGACGTTTTCGACAGCTGCTTAATATATGTCTTCATTTGCGGTTCCCGATGTAAAACACTTTGTTCGGCAGATTGCTTTTGCCGTTCATAAATTTGCTCATATCGTATAGCTTCTTTTGGCCCGTTCAATTGTTTCAGACTTTTTAGAAGCTGATCTGCGATACTGATAGAAGTGAGGACACTTAACAGTTCATCCCCTTTTGTCAATTCATGCCACTGCATATATTCCTCGTTTTCCAATAAATGCTTCAAAAAAGTGTATTGCATATCATTAAATTGTTCGGCATTGTCTTTCAATAGTGGTTTTTTATTGTAGAAGGCATACCAGCAGTCCCCGATTAAATTTGTGAAGCCCGCTAGCACTTTCTCCCCTTCCAAACAGCTGTCATTCAATAATTTCGCCATTTTCAAGAGCTCATTAAACCTGCTTTTTTTAATTGCACTTATTTCGAAAACAGATCGACTATAAAAAACAAGTACATTATTTACCATCTGCAATACACCGCCTCTACACGTAAAATCAGTCTGATTCAAGAAAATTAAAATCCGATGACATCCGAAGTTATTCGAAGCAACTGCTTTTGCATTTCAGTTTTTAAGCTTTGTAATTCAGGGCGATTTGGCATTTGGCGGTTCATATTTTGCACTTCTATGAATAATGTCTTTCCTTGCATTAATAATTGACTGAGCTCTGTTTTTGCCAATGTTGTTTTTTGGAGCATCGTGTTTTGCACAGTCATTATAATCGTTTCAAATTCAGTTGTCGTACGATGAATGAATGCTTCCACTGTATCGAAAGCAACCTCATGAATAATTTCTTTTGTGGCATTTTTCTGCTCAACTGTTTCCCATAAAATGTTTGCCAAAATGTTTAAATCTGCTCTAATCACTTCTTTTCTTCCTGCTAAATATGCTTTTGCCTTTAATATTGAAAGCGACTGCTTAAATCTGCGGTCGGATGGTCTTATTCCCTCATCATGCAATGCCTGGCGAATTTTTGCGATGACTTTAAAAATTGCATCCGAAATGGAAATACGGGCGACATTTTGCTGATGATCATATAGCTCGTCCATCGTCATTTTTAAAACTTCCGCATCGCTTTCATCTTTCAGCATCGAAATAAAGGTTTCCTCTCCCCGAATATAATTGACCTCATAGCGAAGCAAAAATCGGTCAAACAATGCTTCTAAACCTTCCCCCTCTTCAATATATTCATTGGAAGAGCCGACAATTGTGAGAAGGGGCGAAGAAATGGGTATGCCATTGTTATAGTAAACCCGCTCATTGATCAACGTAAGCAGCGAATTTAAAATTGCTGAATTCGCTTTAAAGATTTCATCGATAAAGGCAAAATGAGCTTCCGGCAGCATATTCATGATATTGCGCTTATAAATCCCTTGCTCCAAGTCTTTTAATGACAACACCCCGAACAGTTCTTCTGGAGTGCTAAACGGCGTCAATAAATGCTGAAAATACTGGCTTCCATCCACAATTTGCCCGAGCATTGATGATAGGACACTTTTACCTGTGCCGGCGGGACCTATGAACAATATATGCTGCCTTGATAACATGGCGATTAATAATGCCTGAACTTCTTCTTCCCTGTCATAAAAACTTTCGTTAAGTTGTTGCTGTATGATTTGCAACTGTTTAAACATGTTTCGCACTCCTTTTTCGTCCATTCGAGAACCCGTCTTCAATCATCTTATGTAATACTCTCCTTATAACGTTTCACTTCCTTTACGCTTATTAAACCTATCGCTTCTGTTATTCAATCCATTCATTTTGAGGTGAGGAATATTTCCGTTCCGTGCATACTATTTTAAGTAACGGCAACCAGATTATTTCCCGCATGAAATTTTTGAATTTAAATGATTAATTTTGTTATTTTACGTGAACATATTACATATAGCATGTTTTGTAGGAGGAATCGTATGGCGATAATAAAAGTGTCCACTTCTATTTTTTCACTTATAAAAACAGTCAATCGCGCTGTTCAAAAAACTGCAAATGGTGATGAAATTGTCGTTGCTGCTGGCACGTATAAAGAATCTTTAACATTTCACGATAATAGAACGATTGCGGCAAAAAATGCGGGAACCGTTTTCATTGAAGGCACGGTAATCATCGCAAAATCCGCAATTGTCACATTTGAAAACATTACGATTCAACCTGCGGCGCAAATTTTCATTGAAGGCCATTTAATTTTAAAAAATTGTGTCATCCAAGGAGGTTTGTCGAATGTCCTTCTATCGCTTAACGGCGGAATAGCGCATTGCGAAAAAACGCAATTTACCGATGCTTCAGATGTTGCAGTAGCGATGATCCATGAAAGCGAGGCATATTTTGAAGATTGCTGTTTTGAAAATAATGAAAAGGTCCACCTATTAGTGGAAAAGTCCATCATTCATTTGAAAAATTGCACTCTCACCAAAGCAAACCAAGCCATTTGGGTTAAATCAAACGCAAAAGCATACTTAAACAATGTAGAAATTCATCATCATAAAGGCACACAGTTGATCGTTCAGGATCATTCGCTGCTGGAAGCTAATGAATGCAATATTAAATACGGCGAAGGTAATGGTATATATGCATCAGAGCACTCGAAAATTCATCTTTCAAAAACTGCGATCCAACATCACACACTTCCACAGCTATGGCTGCAAAAAAGCGCGCTTGAAATGAATGGTTGCCAAATACAAAATGGAAATGAATCCGGTATTATGCTGCGTGATTTTTCGGAAGCAATTATTAGCGATACGGTGCTGTCCTCCCACAAAATCGCAAATGTCCAATTGACACTCGAGTCATTGCTTAATATGACGAAAAGCGAAGTATACAGCTGTCAAGGTGTCGGTATCCAGTTAAAAGATAAATCAATTGCGAACTTTATCGATACGGTGTTTGCGCAAAATGTGCTGTCACAGCTTTTCATCACGGAAAACTCCATTTGCACATTGAAAAACGCCGTCATTAAAGACGGAAAGCAAATCGGGGTCTTTACCGAAAAAGGGGCATCTTGCTCGATTGTTTCGAGCAAGATTACGGGGCATAATAACGCTGCATTGACAGTAATTGACGCAGAGCTGTTCCTTTTGGACACAACAGTTCACCAAAACAGCGGAAATGGGATTTTAGCGGTAAATGATGCGAAGACGTCTGTTGAAAATTGCCGCTTTCATAATAATGACTTAGCGCATATCGCCGGGAAAAATAATAGTGCCGTTGAGATTTGCCACAGTGAATTTATAGGCGGGAAAAGTATTGTTGTTATGGATCATTGTCAATTGGAAGTAAATGATTCCATTATTAAAGGTGGAACAGGTGTTCAGATTGAGGTTGTTGGCAATACGAATGCGACCATTAAAAAATCGCAAATTAGCGGCGGGCAGGCAAACGGCATTATCGCAATGAAAGATACGACGCTCCATATTATTGAAAGCCATATATTCTCACATAAAATGCCGCAAGTTATCGTTAATGACAGCTCCATCATTGTTAAAAACAGCGAGCTGCTGCACGGCGGCCGAAATGGCTTAATCATTGAAAACAATGCAGAGGCGTTTATCCAGGATTCATTCATTTCCGATCATGCATATACGCAAATCTGGATTGATTCGGATTCATCGGTCGAACTCGTCACGACACAGCTTACAGAAGGTCATGAATCGGATATTTATGTACAAAACAATTCTGTTCTGCATGCATCAAGCTGCATCATTCAAAATGACAAGTTCAATGGTAATATTCAAGCAGTCAATTTCTCGAAAATCCATCTCACTGAAACAATGATAGAAAATTCTTTCGGCTCCAAGTTTTACAGCGAAAACAATAGTCAAATAACTTTTAACTTGGATGAGATAAGCTAGCTTCATTGCTGCCTGTATGTTTCTTAACTGCAGGCAGCTTTTTTCGTGGAACTTTTTACGAAAAACATTCATTTAACGCATCATGCATTTCTTTATTAAATTCTAATAATTAGCGTTTATAGGTTGCATCTGCATTAATTTATGAGAAAATGAATTGTTAGAAAGGAAGTATTCAACTAAGATGACGACGCTACAAAAAATTACACCGAGCTATGATCCATGGGAAGCCTATGTCGACGTGGAGAAACATGGAGGATTAACTTTATCCAATATTGAATTTACGACGACCACATTATGCAATATGCGCTGTGCCCACTGTGCGGTCGGCTATACATTGCAAAATAAAGACCCTGAGGCACTGCCAATGGATTTAATCACGAAACGCCTTGACGAAATTCCACATTTAAAAACACTCAGCATTACCGGTGGCGAGCCAATGATGAGCAAAAAATCTGTTCAAAATTATGTACTCCCTTTATTGAAATACGCACATGCTCGTGGAGTACGTACACAAATCAACTCCAACTTAACAATGGAGCCAGAACGTTATTTACTCATAGCGCCATATTTGGATGTGCTTCATATTTCCCATAACTGGGGCACAATTGAGGAATTCGTCGAGACAGGCTTTGCGATGATGGAGCGCAAACCTACATTTGACCAGCGAGCGGCATTATTCCAGCGTATGATCGACAACTCAAAAATGCTTGCGGAAAATGGGGTAATGGTATCCGCTGAAACGATGCTGAACAAAAAAACATTGCCATACTTGGAGCATATCCATCGTCAAATTATAGACGAAATGAAGTGTGCAAGGCACGAAGTGCACCCGATGTATCCCTCAGATTTCGCAAGTGCCTTAACATCATTATCATTGGAAGAGACGCGGGAAGCGATCCATCATTTGCTTGATGTGCGCGATGAAAATACATGGATGCTGTTTGGCACATTGCCTTTTTATCCGTGCAGCAAATCGGAAAAAGATCAGCAGCTTTTGGACCGTTTGCGTCATGCCAAAAACGTTACATTACGCAACGATCCGGACGGACGCTCACGGCTCAATATTAATATTTTCACAGGCGATGTCATTGTGACCGATTTTGGCGATACACCGGCACTAGGCAATATTTCGCGCGATACATTGCCGGCCATTTTCGATAAGTGGCTCGAAACCGATTTGGCGAAAAGCCTGAATTGCCATTGCCCTGCCGTAAAATGCCTAGGCCCGAATGTCCTCGTGAAAAATATGTATTATCAAAACGAACATTTCATAAGTGGTTCGGCAAAATAAAAACAAGGGGCTGTCCGAAAAAATGGACAGCCCCTTGTTTGTCCATCATCACAATAGCGATTTTCCAATTGATGATGGATTTCTATTTTTATATTTCAATCACTTTCGGCAATTCAGGTATATCGGATACAACATCCGCCTCTGTCAAACTTAATCCGATCAGCCTGTATTTCGTTTCAAAATCCATTTGTGCAAGCAAGTCCTCGGGCTCTGTAAAGTTAAGGCGCTCATATAACGCTTTATGCGTCAAATCGACCGCTGTAATGCATTCAATCGTATTGCGGATATGCCCTTTTTCCTGCTCTGTAATCGGGAGCATGCTGTCCAGTAAACATGGCTGTACTGCATCCTTTAAAAAGCTTTGCGCTTCAACAATACAGTTGAATTCCGCCAGCTTATTGGCATACGATTTAATATATGTCCGCTCGCGTTTGCGCTGCAGATTTAATTCACTCGCTTGATTAATAATTGTCGCAAGACGATTTGCCGCCAACTCATTTAAACGGTTTTGCACGGTATATAAATTTTTGCATACAAATTGTTCATATTTTTCAATAAGCTCAATCTTTTCTTCGCATTGTGCCTGGATTTTATTTAATGTGTCGATGCGTTCAGCAATAAGCGGCGATATTTCCGATTCATCCAATGGAAATGCCAATGATTTTCCTGTTTGCTTTTTAAACTGTTTTTCCAATCGCGCAAATTCCATCGTATATTCAACATGCAATTTACGGTAATCCCGCACATTTTTTTGATACAGACCGGCAATTTCCTCGTATTTTTCCACCGTGGAATCACGTAAATATAGGTCGCTCGCCAGCTTTTGCAATAATTGATACAATGTTTGCACCTCTTTAAATACTTTGCTCACATTTTCATATTCCTCTTCGTATGAGGCGATCAATGCAAAATCGCGCTGCTGGCGAGTAAATTCAAAATCAGTATTGGAGTGATATTGTTCAACATTTTCAAAAGCTGATATGTAAGGCTCCCGTGAAGGTATGGACTCTACTTCCTTGCGCATACGATCCAGCCAATAAATAAATAGTTCGGTAATATGACGCGTCTTTTTTTGCTTATTGCTTATTAATTGGTGCATTAATTGCGAAAGTTGCGTAATGCGGGAATCGATCAATAGCTGTGTATCATTTGTTCTGCGGGCTTGGAGCGCTTGCAATGCCGAAACCGCGACAGCCTCTCCTAAATGTGCACCGTAGCGTTTTTTTTCGGCTTCGATAAACGATTCTGCTGTCCCATCCATTTGATCGATCCCATTTACGACTAAATGCGCGTAAATGCCGAGCGTATTAAGCTTATGTATCAGATTCACTTCTGCTTCCGTAGCTTCGGAACCGCCGCGCAATACCCAAAACACTTCATCTACACGCTGCAATAGGGAATGCGAGAAATAGGCAGTGTTATTTGCGCCTGCTTCAAGGGCCATCGAATCTACAATTGTTACTTCCTTAAGCAAATCATGTTTAATATATACTTCCAAATAATCGATATGCTCACGGATTATTTGTGCGCTTTCAGTATTTGATACAGTTAACAGCTTTAAATTGGAAATATCAAATGTCGCAACCATTCCGTCCAAAAAGACTGCTTTAATGCATTCCTGTTCCCCGTACTTTAAAAACGTATTCGTGCTTGTCGGTTCTAAATTACTATCTTCAAGCAGATTCCGACCAATTAAGCTATTAATCAATGTTGTTTTTCCTACACGTTCCTTACCTATAAAAAGTACTATTGGCTGACTGCTTGCATCATCAATAATCCGTTTTAAACGCGTCGTCGTATCTTTGACATACGAATTTTGCGATAGTATGACATGCAGTGGTTTCAGGCGCTCAATTAACTGTTGCAATGCAGTTTGTTCGTCTAAACTAGTTGGTTGTTCGTTGAAAGGTTCAGTCATCTGTGTAACTCCTTTACCAAGTATAATAGTTCTATTATAAGCGTAGTTATTTTTTCTTGAATATGCAATTTCTTCAAACAGACAAAATTGATTCCTCATACTTAATTTGAAATGTCATAAATAGGTATTAACTCACACAATAAAGTCGCTTCAACGGACTTTTTCAAAACAATATAGCTGTTGCACCCTATTTTTCCCGTGTTATTATAGTAGAAGATTATTTAAAGGAGATTCACTATGTACAATTTACGCAAGCAATGGTTTGGGAACGTACGTGCAGATATATTAGCCGGTTTAGTCGTTGCATTAGCCCTCATTCCTGAAGCGATTGCTTTTTCTATTTTAGCGGGAGTAGATCCGATGGTCGGTCTCTATGCTTCATTTGTCATCGCAGTTACAATCAGCTTTGTCGGTGGACGCCCTGCCATGATTTCTGCAGCAACGGGCGCGATGGCATTAGTAATCGTATCACTTGTAAAAGACCATGGATTACAGTATTTATTGGCGGCGACCATTTTGACCGGGGTTATTCAAATCCTTTTCGGTGTTTTGAAAATCGCCCGATTGATGAAGTTTATCCCGAATGCTGTAATGATCGGCTTTGTCAACTCATTGGCGATATTAGTATTTATTGCGCAAACTCCCCATTTTATCGGTGGTGACTTTTATACTTGGATCTTTCTACTTAGCACAATTGCATTGATTTATGCGATTCCGTTCTTTATTAAAGGCATTCCCGCACCGCTTATTGCCGTCGTTATATTATCGGCAGTGGCGATTTATACGGGCATCCATTTAAACACAGTTGGGGACATGGGCACAATCTCTCAATCATTGCCAGCATTTCTCATTCCGAATATCCCTTTCACCTTTGAAACACTGATGATTATTTTGCCGTATTCGCTCGCTTTAGCTGTTGTAGGATTAGTCGAATCTTTATTAACCGCATCCATTTTGGACGATATGACCGCTTCTGAAAGCGATAAAAACAAAGAAGCACGTGGTCAAGGTATTGCGAATATCATCAATGGATTTTTTGGCGGTATGGCCGGCTGTGCAATGATCGGTCAATCAGTCATCAATGTAAAATCCGGTGCGAGAGGTCGTCTTTCCACATTCATCGCTGGTCTGTTTTTAATGTTTTTAATATTGGTTTTAGGAGATTATGTCGTACAAATCCCGATGCCTGTGCTTGCCGGGGTTATGGTTGTTGTTTGTATTACACAATTTGATTGGCATTCGTTCAAATATGCGGTAACAGCACCGAAAAAGGATGTTTTCGTCATGCTGCTTACGATCGGCGTCGTTTTATATACACATAATTTGGCATTAGGCGTCGTTGCCGGAATTATTGTAAGCGCCCTATTTTTCGTCAACGAAATTTCGCGTGTTGCCATTTTACAGCAAGGCTCGGTTTATTTAGTTAAAGGTCAACTGTTTTTCGCTTCGACCGAAAGTTTTATCGATTATTTTAAAATGCAGAAGATCGGGCAGTCTTCCATTGAAATTGACTTTTCGCAATGCAAAGTATGGGATGCTTCAGCAATTGGCGCATTAATGAAGGTAAAAGATCAGCTGAAAGCGAAAAATATAGAAGTAACTTACTTAAACATTGATGAATCAAGCAAACAGCTGATGAAGAAATTGACAGGAACGACATTAATCGATTAGGAGATGGATTATGTATCAACATATTTTACTTGCCGCTGACGGCTCGCAAAATTCAATCCGTGCGGCAAAAGAGGCTTTAAAAATCGCCAAAGCAGGCAAAGAAGCTGCGGTAACCATTATTTTCGTCATTGATATGGAAAAAGTGAAAACAGAAGTATTGCATGCAAGCTCTGTCGAAAGTCTTTATATGGAACGCCGCCAAAAGCTTGTGCCCGTTGAGCAGTTATTTAAAGAACAGCATGTTTCCTATAAAGTAGAGTTAGTTCACGGATCGCCTGGACCTGAAATTATAAAATATGCAAATACGCAAAATGTCGACTTGGTCATTATCGGCAGTCGCGGTTTAAACAGCCTGCAGGAAATGGTTTTAGGAAGCGTTTCGCATAAGGTGATGAAGCGTGTGCAATGTCCTGCGATGATTGTAAAATAAAATGAAACGCGGCCTTTGAATAAGAAGCCGCGTTTTTTCAATGTTTTTCATGGCAATGGCAATTTGTCGTATGGTCATTAACCATTCCGACAGCTTGCATATATGAATAGCAAATAATACTGCCGACAAATTTAAAGCCATCCTTCTTTAGTTGTTTGCTCATTCGATCACTGATTTCTGTCGTGACAGGAACTTCGGATGCGCTATTCCACGAATTGATAATTGGCTTTCCATCAACAAACGACCAAATATATTCCGCAAACGTACCGTATTCCTTTTGAATGGCCAAATAACATTCAGCATTAGTGACAACACTGTTTATTTTCAGTTGGTTGCGGATGATGCGTTCGTCGTTTTTCAGTGCAATCAGTCTTTCATCGTCATATTGCACAATTTTATCGGCATCAAACTGATCGAACGCTGATAAATAGCCTTCGCGTCTCTTTAATATTGTTAGCCAGCTTAATCCTGCCTGTGCCCCTTCCAAACAAAGCATTTCAAATAGTTTTCGATCATCAAAAACAGGCACTCCCCATTCTTCATCATGGTATTTTACATAAATCGGCTCGTCTAGCTTCACCCAGCTGCAGCGTTCCATGTCCTCACCTTTTTCTATGTTTTTTTAAACTGTAATCCATCTCCTTTGCAATCGCAATCAATTTTTTAAAATTACGTAGCGATGATGGCTGTATGTAAAAGGAAAATGCTCAAGGCGTATTTTAATATGTTTTCAGCGGCAGATCTTTAGCTCGAAAAAAGGATTATTTGTTTTGTTTATTGTAATTGCGGTTGTTGGATTAAAAATTACACAGTAAAATAGAGCTTATGTATAAGGGCTGTCCAAAAAGATATTCCGGGACAGACTATTCCAGACGGAGGCGGTGACAATTATTCCAGCACTATAGAGAGAAATTATTAGCCCGTATTTATTACAAGATGAGGCGTTTATCAATTTAAGCAGTACTATACCTAGCACCTTATAAGTATATTTTGGAGGAACATAGTGAAAAATTTATTTCAGGTCATCCCAATCCCGATAAGCGGGCTTATGCTCGCCTTTATATCGTTGGGAAATTTATTATTAGCTACAAAGCAAACAACTTTTGGCCATATTAGTTTTTTTATAGGAATCCTATTATTTCTTTTAATCGTCGGAAAACTATTATTCGCCTTTTCAAGTGTGATCGCAGAAATGCAAAACCCTATCATCGCTTCTGTATCCCCTACATTTACAATGGGAACTTTATCGATCAGCAGCGGGTTGCAATATTATGGTATTCATGAAGTCATTATACATACGATTTGGATAATTGCTGCGACAACTCAGATTTTTATTATTTTATATTTCATCAAAACATTTATTTGGAAAAATAAGATGACTATATCAAATATTTTTCCAAGCTGGCTTATTTTATTCGTCGGCACAGCAGTAATGCCGTTGACGGCCGGAACGCTTTCGGGGACGCTTACAAAGGGAATCGTAATTTTCGCGCTTGCTGCGTTCGCTGTTTTGGCGCCGATTGTGATTTTACGCGGCTTCATACGCAAAGATTTGCCTGAGCCGACAATTCCGATGCTAACGATTTTAACTGCCCCGGCTTCCCTTAGTTTAGCTGCATACTTTAAACAGTTTGAAAGTCAATTAGCAATCGTCGTGACATTATTTATTGTCGCACAGCTGCTCTATATTTTAGTATTAACGAAATTACCGGAGGCATTGCAGCTTTCTTTTTATCCTAGTTATGCAGCATTCACATTCCCATTAGTCATTACCGCGACGGCAACTAATGTCGTAATCGGCTTTTTCCAGCAGCAAGGAATTGCGGTCAATTGGCTCAATGCGTATTATTACTTCCAGTTAGCGTTCGCGTCAATCATCGTATTTTACGTATTTGTACGTTATATAAGCTATTTATCTGTCCAGCTGCGCCAAAAACGGACGATTGTTACTGATAAAAAAGAAGCAATTTCATAAATATGAACAAAAAGCCGAAACATTCCCTCTTTATTGGTCGTACTATACATAAAGGGGGGATTTTTTGATGAAAAAGCTATTGTATGCACTTATAATTATTATCATTATTTTAGCCGCAATCTATTATTGGTTAGGCCATGAAATGGATGCCGCCATTAAAAACGAGGCAGACGGGACAAATGAATATGTTGTTATTTTAGGGGCAAAAGTGAAGCCAGGCGGTGTTCCTTCCCTCTCTTTAGCAAACAGATTGGATGCCGCTGTTGATTATATGCAAAAGCACCCGAATGTAAGAGCGATCGTCTCAGGTGGCCAAGGTGCAGATGAGGACCGTACAGAGGCGTCCGTTATGTCCCAATACTTAATGGAACGCGGCATTGATAAAAACAGAATTTTAATAGAAGATCAGTCCACGTCTACATATGAGAACTTATTATATTCAAAGAAGCTGCTGCCCGAGCAAGTGACGAGCATCACGATTGTTTCGAATGATTTCCATTTAAAGCGCGCCACAATACTCGCTGGAAAAATCGGGTTACAAGCAGATGTATTGGCAGCCCCAACACCAAAATCAGTGGAAAGTAAATCCCGTATCCGTGAGCGCTTTGCCTTAATAAAAGCGTATATTGCAGGTCAATAATTTTACATTCAGCCTCTTATTCGTTATCGTAAACATTAATGAATATTTGAGGTGAACACAATGAAACTTAGTATTTTAGACCAAGTACCTATTTCAAAAGGGATGACATCAACCGAAGCACTCGCGAATGCGGTAAAGCTTGCCAGGCTTGGCGACGACCTTGGCTATGAACGAATCTGGTTTGCAGAACATCATAATACGACGACACTTGCCAGCTCCGCGCCTGAAGTGACCGCTGCATATGCGGCGGCAAAAACAGAGCGTATTCGTGTTGGTACCGGCGGCATTATGATGATGCATTATTCTCCATACAAAGTAGCAGAAGTGTTTAAAACATTGGCTGCTTTAGCTCCCGGTCGCATTGATTTTGGCGCCGGCCGTGCTCCAGGCGGCGATATGCCTGCGATGAAAGCACTCGCTAGCGGACGTAGACCTGATTTAACTGAGCAATATGATAAGCTTGAAATTATTTTGCGTTTAATGAATGAACAGCGCACAGGCGAAGATGTTTATGATCAAGTCGTAGCTGCCCCTTTTAAAGTGCAGCTCCCGCAAAGCTGGCTGCTTGGCTCCAGCGGTCAAAGTGCGGTACAAGCAGGTAAGGCGGGTGTCGGCTATTCGTTTGCTCAATTTTTCAATGGGCAAATGTCGAAAGCGATTTTCGATGCTTACCGCAATAGCTTCCAGCCTTCCTATTTTATGGATAAACCGCAGATTATTACGACCTATGCGGCAAGTGTTGCAGAGACGACGGAAGAAGCGGAATATTTATCGATGCCAATGCAAATTAGTCGTCTGCAATTAATGCGCGGCAAGTTGACAAATGCGATTTCTCCCGAAGAGGCAAACGACTACCCGCTAACCGAAATGGACAAAATGATTTTACAGCAAAACCGTCCGCTAATGCTTATCGGCTCTGCAGAAGACGTCGCCAACCAGATTTTAGAAGAACAAGCATACTTCGGTTTTGATGAGGCGATGATTAACAGCAATCTATTCTCCATAGATCAGCGACTGAACAGCTACCGCTTATTAGCTGAACAATTGAAAATCTAAAAAAAGCTGACAACATTCAATTTATGAATGTTGTCAGCCTTTTGTTTATACGGTCGCTATTGTGCTTTCTTGCGGCGGCGCTATTTTGGCTACGATGATACTGTTGATCGCATTAATATAAGCTAATGCGGATGCTTTTAAAATATCCGTATCCGCAGCTTTTGCGATGTATTTTTCACCATCATGCTCAACGATGATCTTAACTTTCCCCAGCGCCTCCTGACCACGCGACACAGAACTAATATTGTATTCAACAAGCTTCACATTAATCCGTGTAACATCAGCAATTGCAGAATAGAGAGCATCAATCGGACCCGAGCCGACCGCGCTTGATTTGAAAATATCCCCGCCGCGGCGAATCTTTACACTTGCAGACGGGAATGCCGAATTCGAAATAATTTGTAAATCTTCAATATCATAAAACTGGTCGGAAAATGTTTCTTTATTCGGATTGTTCTTTTCTGTTTTTTCGTAATAATTTTCAACGATGACATATAAATCGTGATTATACACTTCTTTTTTCGAATCGGCCAACTTTAAGAAGCTTTCAAAAATCCCTTCAAACTCTTCTTCCGCGAAATTTTCAAACCCAAGCTTGGATAGCGAATTTTTCACGGCATGGCGACCTGAACGTGCTGTTAATACTAGCTCCATATCTTCCAGCCCGACATCTTCAGGATGCACGATTTCATAAGCGTCACGGGACTTCAATAGACCGTCTTGATGGATGCCCGAAGAGTGCGCAAATGCATTGTCGCCAGTAATGGCTTTGTTCACCTGGACATCCAATCCCATAAAGCTCGAAACTAAACGGGATGTATTCATAATTTCCTTCGTCTGAATATTAGTGAATACATCATAAACATCTCCGCGGGTTTTTATGGCCATCACAACTTCTTCCAATGCCGCATTGCCGGCACGTTCACCAATGCCATTCACCGTCACTTCCACTTTATCGGCACCATTTTTAATCGCCGCCAAAGTGTTGGCAGTTGCCATCCCTAAATCATTGTGGCAATGGACTGATAATAATACCGAATCATCCATGTTTTTCATACGGTCATTCAGCTTTGCAATCATCGCTCCCCATTGCTCTGGTTCTGCATATCCTACAGTGTCCGGTACATTGATCATCGTCGCCCCGGCCTTCATGACTGCTTCAATCGTTTTCCAAAGATATTCAAAATCTGAGCGTGATGCATCTTCTGTTGAATATTGTACTTGCGGTAAAAGTGTTTTTGCATATTTCACCGCATCAACGCCAATTTGCAGAATTTGATCTTTCGACTTGCTGAATTTTTTCTCCACATGAATGTCGGACGTGCCGAGCACCATATGAATCATTGGGTTTTGTGCGTATTTTACCGCGTTGTATACGGAATCTATATCACTTTTCACTGCTCGGGCCAGAGCCGTTATCATCATATCAGAATTATGTCCTACCTTTTGCGCAACAGCTTTCACTGCATCAAAATCACCTTGCGAAGACGCTGGGAAACCGGCTTCAATAATATCAACACCGAGCTTTTTCAATTGCTGTGCGATTTCAACTTTTTCATATAAATTCAGTTTCGCCCCCGGCACTTGCTCACCATCACGCAATGTCGTATCAAAAACCCAAATTTTTCTGCTCATTCTCATTTCCCCTTTTCTTCTTCAAATTAATTTTTTTGCAGAGAGCTCAAAATATAGCAATAATCAATTTTGCCATGGCGTAATTGCATCTGGATTCGGCTTTACGCTGGCGCAAAGCCGAATCCGTGACATCCGCCGGAGGCATAAGCTTCTTTTAGCGGGTGTTCAAACACCCGCTAAAAGAAGCAAAAAAACCCCGCCTCTATCTAATCCGATAGAGACGAGGCTGAACTCGCGGTACCACTCTAAATTGAACGCCCATTGCTGCAACGTTCCACTTAACGACAATTAATGTCCTGCCTGTTAACGGAGGCTTCCGGCTTCCCTACTATTCCTTCAGGTCGCAGCTCATGGACGAGTTCAATCGATGTATCTGCCAGTTTTCACCACGCACCGGCTCTCTTCAAGTATACAAGCGATTTACTATTTCCAATCAATGCTTAAACTGTATTGTCTTGAAATGAAGTTTAAATGCATTGAATAAAGATGTCAATAGTTTTCTGAAAATATTTGCAATTAAATACGATCACCATTAAAAATGGAGTTTTTCACAATGGCATAATCGACATTTCTTATAGCCATTAAAGTTTTCCCGCCTGCATAGGAAATTGATGACTGTAAATCTTGCTCCATTTCTGTAAGCGTATCGAAAATAGAGCCTTTTGAATCAACATACATTTTCTTTCCTTCGACGTTTTTGCGCTCGCCCTTTTGGAATTCTGAAGCTGAACCGAAATATTCTTTCATTTGCTTTCCGTCAATTTCGACTGTTTGGCCCGGTGATTCCTCATGCCCTGCAAAAAGCGACCCGATCATGACCATTGATGCACCGAACCGTACTGATTTCGCAATATCGCCGTGTGTACGGATCCCACCATCCGCAATAATCGGTTTTGAAGCTGCTTTTGCGCACCAGCGAAGTGCAGCCAACTGCCAGCCTCCTGTGCCGAATCCTGTTTTAATTTTCGTAATGCAAACTTTCCCTGGCCCAATGCCGACTTTTGTTGCGTCCGCGCCGGCGTTTTCCAGCTCACGCACAGCTTCAGGCGTCCCAACATTCCCTGCGATAACGAAACTGTTCGGCAAGTGCTTTTTAATATGACCGATCATCGCGATTACTTGATTCGAATGACCATGGGCAATATCGATTGTTATATAGTCCGGTACAAGCTGAGCATCTTTCAGCTCTTCGATAAATGCATATTCTTCATCCTTTACACCGACTGAAATCGATGCAATATATCCTTGCTGCTGCATGCTGCGAATAAATTGTGCACGCTTTTCAGGCTGGAAGCGGTGCATAATGTAAAAATAGCCTCCAGCAGCTAATTTTTCAGCCAATGACTCATCTATAATTGTTTGCATATTTGCAGGTACAACCGGAAGTTTAAAAGTATGATTCCCTAACGTAACTGTCGCATCACATTCTGTACGGCTTTTCACAATACATTTTGCCGGTATTAATTGAATATCCTCATAATCAAAAACTGTATCTACCATTTTTCAACACTCCTAAATACGAACATTTTTCGTCATTCTTTTAATAATCATTCGACATCTGTTACTTTACAAAACAATGAAAACGTTGTCAACCATAAAAACGAATTATTTTATTATTTTAGATGAAAATGTTCGGTTTTTCACCAGAGAATGGACATATTCTTATTTCTATCAAGCTTTAACCCCAAATAAATTATTTTTAAAATTTTCGCTAAATAAATATTGCTCTATTATGAACGGTAATGTTTAAATAGATGAAGAAAAAGGAGTCGATGAATTGATGGTAGTTATATTTAAGAAAGAAAAAAATTCCCGATTGAGCTAACGGGTAAGAGCTCAATAACTGAAAATAATTATTGGGGCTGAAAAACTTTGGAACATTTATTAAACTGTATGAAAATTATTGGGGACGATACAATTCAACGAACACAATTAACGCATCGTCTTGAGCTCGTGAACGCTTTTCAATTAGACAAGGGTATGAAAGTATTGGAAATCGGCTGTGGTCAAGGGGATACAACCATTGTATTGGCAGATGCAGTTGGACCTGCCGGACATGTTGTTGCCATCGACATCGCGCCAAAGGAATACGGTGCACCAATTACTTTAGGCGAAGCGGCGGAAGCAATTTCAAAATCTTCATTAGGACAGATTATTGATTTTCATTATGAGACAGACTTTTTGCAATTTGATGCAGAAGAAAAATTTGACGTTGTCGTTTTATCTCATTGTTCCTGGTATTTTCAAAGTACAGGATTACTGGAAAGCTATATGCAAAAGCTGAAGCAAATAGCACATCGCATTTGTTTTGCTGAATGGGACATTGATTATAAGCATTTCGGCCAGCGCGCCCATTTTTATGCGGCGAATATTTCCGCATTATATACCGCCTATGTAGAAAATGAAGGCAATATACAAAATTTGTTTCATAAAAAGCAAATTAAAGAACTGCTGCAAACTGCAGGCTTTACCATCACAAAAGAGCAGACAGTCGATGCCAGCTATTTGCAGGATGGGGGCTGGGAGGTGGATTACAGCAATTATTTGCTGGGCGAATTCCCGCAAGTCCAGCCTAAAATCCAATCGCTCATTAATAGTTATGCATATTTAATGAATGAGCAGCAGGAAAATATACTGTCGCTGAATAGCTTTGTTATATGTGCCCATTCGTAAACTAGAAATAATGTTTTAAATTCCAAATATCAAGAAAAAAGGAGTGTTCGCCATCTTTTCGAACACTCCGATCTTTATTTTTTCTTATAGCCTTCAAGCGCTTGATCCAATTCCGCCAAAACTCCCCCTGCTGCCCCTTCAATGACCAAATCAAACTGCCCATTATCATTCGAGCTCTCCAAATTAATAGAAACGAGCCTGCCTTTTGCGATCAGCGGCAATTGATTTACGGGATATACTTCCAGGCTTGTCCCTATAACAATGACGATATTTGCATGTTGAATTTCGTTTAAAGCAAGATTCCAAGCATCACTCGGCAGCGTTTCCCCAAACAATACAACATTCGGGCGCAGCTTCCCCGAACAATATGTGCAAACCGCATTTTTCTGAAATTGCTGTTTTGAATGCGGCTTACTGCATTTTTGACAGCGCATCGTGACAATATTCCCGTGCAATTCCGCTACAGCTTTGCTTCCCGCTTGCTGATGGAACTGATCTACATTTTGCGTAGCAATCAGCGAAACAAGACCACGCTTCTCAAAATCGGCTAAAATATGATGCCCTGTATGCGGTACACAATGTTCCAATGCCTGCATTCTCATTTGATAAAATTCGCGGAATAATTCGTAGTTGTTTTGCAAGCTTTCTGTTGAAGCAACGGCGCGCGGATCGATATTCTGCCACCAGCCGGACTGTGAACGGAAATCCGGAATACCTGATTCTGTCGACATTCCGGCTCCAGTAAGCACGACCGTTGAATGTGATTGCCTCATCCATTGTGCCAATGTTTCAGCGGTCATACCCATTTCTCCATATTGAGCGTTGATAAATAGCATAAAGGCAATTCCATACGTGCTGTTTTATTCGGATCGACAATTTGGCTGATTTTCAAGTTTCCTGCCAAAGATAATAAATGAGCTGCTTCGTCCATTTTCAATGAAGTATACTCCAATACCGCTTTAACCATATTTTTCGTCGCATTTACCGCCGCTTCATCTAAAGTCGGTTTTGAAGCAATTGTCGATATATTCCCTTCACGAATTAAAAACGGGGTTGGAATAGGACAGTTTTTTAATACGCGTACACGGACGGTCACCTCAGCTGGAACTTCTCCCCCGCATACCGAAACTTCCCCGTCCCCCATTGCGGCATGACAATCCCCGATGGCTAATAATGCACCATCGACATTGACAGGCAAATAAAGCATCGCCCCTTCCGCAATATCCTTCGTATCCATATTCCCGCCATGTGCATCTGGGATTCCGCAGCTGATCGCTTCTCCGGCGGGCGCTGTACCGATAACACCGATCATTTTGTTTAACGGGATGCCCATATTATCGGTAAATTGAATTTTATTATCTTTTATTTTCGCTTGTTTAATCGTTATTTCCGTTAAATCATCCCCTAAAACCCCGAGCTCCGGTCCTGTCATTAATGTGACGGTATCGCCAATTTCAATCTTTTCAATTAATACTTCCAATACATCCCCGGCTTTTGCCTCTTTCACATATAACGGGCCTGTAGCCGGATTGATTTGATTCCAGTCAAGCTTGCTGACAGCCTGTTTTTCACTATGGATCTGGTTCGTAAAACAGTCATACGTTTCAAATGTTACTACTTCCCCGCTCTTGACAGTTGCAACAGGCGCGGTATTTTTATCCATTGCGTAAATTGCCTGTTCTTTTCGAATATAATGCATGAAACTCCTCCTTTGCCCAAATCAAAATGCAAAAGCTTATTCGATACAAACTTTCGCGTTTAACATTAGCTTATCAAATCGGTGCACTTCATACCACATATTGCCAATCATTCATTCACTACTTCAAGCAGCGTATTTGTCAAGAGCGCAAAACGTTCTGCAATCTGATTTTTTATAATATGCTCATGTTCCGCATGGATCCCATCTCCAACAAGACCGAGTCCATCCAATGTCGGTGTATGCAGTGACGTAAAGTTGCCGTCGCTCGCACCGCCGACTTCCGCCTCTTCCACTTCAAATCCAAGATCCTCCGCTTCCTCATGGGCAATTTCAAACAGTTCCTCGCTTTCCTTATCACGCTCCATCGGGGGTCGGTTTATACCGCCGTCAATATCGATATTTGTCCGCTTATCAACAGGCTCCAGCTGCTCAAAATAATCGTCAATGCGCTCTTGCTCCGTTTGTGTGACCGAGCGCACATCCACACCAATATGCGCCTCATCCGGAATGACATTTAATTTCCCGCCGCCCTGCATCATCCCGACATTTAAAGTCGTTCCTTTTTCGAAATCATTCAATGCATCAATATTCAAAATTTGGCGTGCTGCCTCCGTAATGGCACTCACTCCGTCACGCGGGTTATTGCCGGCATGTGATGCAAGCCCTTTAATATTAAGTAAATATCTTGATGTCCCTTTGCGTGCGATTTTTAATTCTCCCGAAACTGTGACAGCAGGCTCCAAAATAAAGGCAGCCATCGATTTTTTCGCTTCTTCCTCAATTAGCGGTCTTGATGTGGGGCTTCCAATTTCCTCGTCACTATTCAAGAAAAATACGACGCGGCGCTTTAAAGGGAGATTCATGCTTTGAACATATTTAAAAAACCAAATGGCACTGATTAACCCCGATTTCATATCTAAAATGCCCGGTCCGAATATTTTATTCTCGTCCTCGCGATACGGCAATGCTCCGCGGTCCCAAACAGTATCGTAATGGCCGACCATCAAAATTTGCTCGACTCCTTCACCCATTTCAAAGCGCAGATGATTGCCGTTATGCTCCATTGCATACTCCGTGGCCTTCACGTGAAAGTATTCAAAAAAGATCGATTGGATAACGTCTTTGCATAAATCCAGCAGCTCTTTGTTTTGAGATGGGGAATCCGCTAACACTAAACGCTTTATATCTTCCTTAATATCGTGTTCATGCAGGGTGAAATAGTCCATCGCTTCCATATAAACGCCTCCTTGCCTTCCTATACCCAAAAAATGCCTAAGCGAATTACACTTAGGCATCTGTAGATTTTGATTTTTTATTGCCGGCAATCGATAAATACGCGACAAATATAAGCATGAACACAATGCCGGCATATTGCCATTTATACAATGTCGAGCCGAGCCAAATAACGGAAATGGCCATCGCGGTCAATGGCTCAAAACTCGATAAAATACTCGTTTCTACTGGGGTTATGTATTTTAAACTTGTTAAAAATAAAATATAGGCAATAGAACCAAAAATACTTATTCCGACAATCATCAGAACATTGAACGGGTTCGCCAGCACTGCCCATTGCCCGGTCTCCCATACCTTCCCTATGACTGCAAAGATGCTTCCGCTCACAATCATACCCCAGCCGATTATGAGAATAACGCCGACTTCCGCCATCAGCCTAGCAGGATATAATGTGTAGAATGCATAAGTAACTCCTAAAAACAGTCCCCAAACAAGTGCTTCAGTACTAACTAGCAGGTCCGATACTGAACCATTTGTAAGCAATAAAAACAGCCCGATCAAAGTTCCCGCAATTCCGATAATCTGACTGCGCGGCGGAAAAGCTTTCACTAAAAAAGACGTATAAACAACGATGAATATCGGGGCTAAAAACTGCAGCAATGTCGCAATGATCGCATTGCTTACTTCAATGGATTTGACGAACGTATATTGTAAGCCAACCATTCCAACAATACTGAAAATGATAAGTTGTGTTGACCAATTCCGATTTTTCCATATAGCAAAAACCGATTTTTTTTGCATAGCTATGATGGATAATATAAAAATGCCGGCGATGAATAATCGCACTGCCAGCATAAACTCGGCAGTTATTGTCGTTTTTTGCAATAGCCATTCCATCATGGGGCCGGTAGCTCCCCAAAATATTGATCCGATAATAATCATAGCTATGCCTATCAATCGTTCCACAAAGCAACCTTCTTCCTATAAGCTAATCATAATAAAATACTATCACGGTTAAAGTTACATTAATATAGTATTTATTATTTAATTAACTCGATCCAGCCGCTTTCCTTAATTGTTACGCGCGGTGTGTAGTATTTTGGCGGCTCATAGGAAAAAACCGTCTTTTCATAATCATCCTTCACGACATATACATTCAAAAATTGGATTTCATTAATTAATTTCCGGATATGGTCCTTATCATACAATTCTTTTCTTTCATTCAGTAAAATGAGCAGCTCATTTTTTATATTTAATACATCCCTTTCATTCGCTCTTCGTATTACGCTTTTTGGCATTTTCAGAAACTCGTCAATTTTCATTAAGTTCAATTCCATACATGTCTTCCTTTCCATCTGAGCAATACTCATAATTGATCAGCCCCCGCTAAGCGGCATTCGAATTCACCGTCAGTTCCGGACGCTTTCTCTTCCTATGCATACTGTTCGTGCATCAAGTGAAAGAAGCTAATCTTTTATGTTATTTACCCAATTTCACCAATTTAAGCTCTTATTAATCATGCAGCGAAAATTTAAAACAGCTTCATAGCATATGCTAAAAAGCTGTTGGACCAGGAAAGCACATTTTGAGCCATATAGCGTAAAATGATGCCTTTTCTTATATGAATTTCCTTGAAAAACTTACACTTTCCTATCCATCGAGAAAATCAGATGATAGCTTCCTTGAAAATGTATTTATTAAAAATTGCCTGGACTGCGCAATATAAGACAGCTCCTGCTGCGCCAATAAGTGAATAAAGAAGCAAATCTGCTCCTCGGAAAAAATAAATGGCGTAAGGGATAATAAAAACCGCCCCGACAACTATGTAGCTGAACCATTTTATTTTTGGGGACCGGATGAATTTCTCGAAAACAAATGATGCAATGACACCGACAATTAAAAACATCGGTGCACTTAAAACGACAAAGGTCAACAGCAATGTGCTGAAGGGCAAATGCTGCTCTGTCGCTTGCGTATAGCTGGCAATTGTTAATATAAAACTAAATAGAAATGTCGCAATAAGGGCAACCGTGAATTTCCGACTTAAAACTTGCATAAAACTCCTCCTGTCAACTATCCATAAAGGCTTCAATATATTGAATTGTGCAATCTATTTCCTTATGGAAAACATGATTTTGCGTGAAATAGCTATGGACAATTCCTTCCATGACAATAGTCTTCGTCTCAGTTCCTGCTTCCGATAACTTTTCCCCAAACATGAGCGCTTCATCACGAAGAACGTCATTTTCGGCAGCAATGATAAGTGTGCGCGGGAATTTCGAAAAATCTTTCGATCGGAGCGGTGCAACAAGCGGATTTTGAGCATCGTTCAATGATGAAATATAATGGCGGCCAAACCATTCCATAACATCTTTATCCAAGCCAAATCCTTTCTCAAATAGTGTATAGGAGTTCGCATTAAAGCTCAAGTCAGTAACCGGATACAGTAATATCTGTGCTGTAATAGGCAATTCATTTTCCGATTCGGCAGCTAATTGACAAACGGCAATTGCCAAGTTTCCTCCTGCACTATCCCCTCCAACAGCTATATCATGCGGATTTCCGTTTAAAGTAGAGGCATATTCAATCGTCCATAAATAGCTGTCGAATGCATCATGGACTGGAATAGGAAACGGGTATTCCGGCGCTAAACGATATTGTACAGAGACAATGATTCTGCCAGTTTTAAAGGCTAAATAGGAGCAGCTTTCATGACATGTATCCAAATCATTCAGCACCCATCCGCCGCCGTGGTAATATACCATCATATTAAACGGTCCGTCCCCATGCGGCGTATAAACACGTACAGCTATTTTTCCTCCGTCGCGCATTGGAATGAACCGGTCTTCTATTTTCGCCAAATCCGCAAGCTTTACTTCCTTTTTCGGCAGCTTTGCGCGCATCTCCCTTGCTTCCTTATAAGTCATCGTAGCCAATGATGGCAATTTGTTGACATTTTGCAAATATCGTTTCGTATGTTCAAATAAATAAGCCACTTTTGCTCACACCTTCAATGTATTTAATTCCTATTCGTTTACTATGTTATAATGATAAAGGAATTTTATAATATTTGCAAATGGATATAACATAGCAATTATTAAGCTGCATCTTCTATCATAGCCTGCCCGCAACGATTTGTTTATAAAGCAATCCATGAAAAAAAATCGCTAAAGCGCACGTTCAACTCCGAGTGGGTAAAATACCACGTTGCATGGCATGCCCCAATGACTCCAATCGCGTGAGCCGCAAGTTTTGAGGGACCGTACGCAAAAGCAGACGTTGCGCCACTTTTTTAGCACCTTTCTTTTGCAGAGGGCATTGAAAATTTGTCTTCTTTATTAAGTACTTCCATTTCAATTAACAGATTTTCTTCTGGCACAACAATCGGACTCGTTTCTTCAAGATTATGTCTGCTCATTTTATTCGCCAGCTGAAAAACCCCGGGGAAATCCAGGTGTATTTTAAGCGAAGCGGCAAGAGGATGAAGAGAGGCTGATTCCAGCAACTGGGATGAAGAGAGGACCGCTATTAACGGTTGGAGGCAAGTTTAAGTGGCTCTTTAATAAGATAGACGGAAAAATTCCGCTTATTCAAAAAATGCGATCAAAAACGGCCTAAATAGACGGAGAAATTCTGCCTATTGACTCGAAAAATAAGAAAATGGAAGATTTTTCTTTAGATAACCGGAAAATTTCCGCTTATTCCCCCAGAAATGAGCCCTCTTGCGCAAATAAGCGGAAAATCTCCGCTTATTTTCTCATCACTTAATGGAGAGCCAAAATCTCTCTCAGCGAATGTGAATGAGAGGGGGGCTTTATTAAAAACGAAATGGGATTTTAAATAGCCGCAGTTTTTCAGCGCCCTCCTTTTGTACGGAGAGGCCTCATGATGCAGAGTCGGGGCGGTTTGCCGGGACGGGGACAACACTTTTTTTTAAGTTAACCTTAATGCCAATATTTATAGTTTCCTGGTGTATGAAAAAATCGACTATTATGCGTTGAAGCAATATAGCCGACTTTTAGGAATATTTGATTACATGCTTTTCAATTTTTCATATTCCAGCTGCAATTGTTCGATACGTTTGCGGCCTTCTTCGCGGTTTTTTACTGTTTCTGCCTGAATTTGCTTTGTTTCTTCAATTCCGGCAATAATAGTGCGCCAAGTCGTTTCAATCGTTTCGACTTTAATGCTTGGGCTTCCGGCTTGGCGTGCAATATTCACCGAGTTTTGGCGCACATTTTCCGCGTTCCGAACGAGCATTTCATTTGTCCGGCGATCTAATTCCGCCATCGAATCGGAAACGAGCTTTTGACGCTGCATCGTCACGGCATGGATGAGGCCTTGTTTAAAAATCGGAATAGTCGTTACAAAGGCCGAGTTGATTTTTCCTATTAAATGATTGTTCCCTTGTTGCATTAATCGGATTTGCGGGGCAGATTGGAAGGATACTTGCTGTGCCATTTCCAGATCATAGCCACGCTGTTCCAATAGCTCAATGCCCCGCGTAATCGTTTCAAGTTCCATAATCGCCTCATGGTCGCCTGCATCCGCCTTAGTTGTCAATGCCGGCAACTGGTGACGCAAATCATTCACTTTCAGGTCAATTGCCGCGATATGCTCGCTTAGCGAATGGAAATAATTCAAATTTTCATCATACATTTGCTCTAATTGCACTGTATTTTTTTTCATTTCCACTTCGTATTTTTGGATTTCCGTATACACGACATCCACTTCTTTATTCATCGTGTCATATTTCGATAAAATTCGTTCCAGCTGCTCTTTGCTTTTAGAAAACAGCTTCTTAATAAATCCCTTTTTCTCTTCTTCATGAAAATCTTTCGGATCAAAGCGGTCCATAATTTTATTCAGATTATTGAGCAATGTCGTCGATTTCTCCAAATTGCTTTGCTTGATCGTTGCAAGCATACGATCAGAAAACGTCGAAATGCCCTGCGCCGTCTCTTTCCCGAATTCCAATACTCCGATTTGGTTTTTCACATCGATTTTCTGAGCTAATTGCTGGACTGCCGGCTGCTGTTTTAGCTGCTCTTGTCGCTGGCGAATTTGAGAAAGCTCCTGCTCCGAAACAAGCTGCTTCGGCGGCTGCTCCATAATTTCCGTCGTTTGGGCTGTTTGTTGTTCAGTTCGCTTATTTAAATCTTCAAACAATGGATTTTCAGTCATTTATAATTCCCCCGTTCTATGTATTATTAATATTTACGTAAAAAACAGTAAAAAGTTTCATCGTCTTAATGCAAATTATAACGTAAAACAATGTGCATTTTCCATAGCAGCAAAACGGAACAAGCTTTTCCGATTAAAAAAATGCCCTTTTATGCGCAAAAGGACATTTTTCAAGTCTACTATTGGGGGAGAGACTTCACACCCACACAAGCTTTGCGTGAGTCTACAACTAAATTACCCTAAACAGCCCGAACTAAACCAATTTTTTATGATTGCAGTGATTTTTTTCGGACCGGTTTTAAAATGATGCCGACTATAAAAATGCAAATCGCAATGACAACTGCCGAATAAAATAATCCGCCATAGCCATTTTGTGCGGCGATTGACGTTACTTCATTGACTGATTTCATTATGACTTCTTTTAATGTCGGATCTTGAATATTTTGTACAGCATCGATCATTTGCTGCTGCGAAAATTCGGAGCCACTGGCAAATTGACCGCCGATCTGGGCAAGTTCGGCAATCGCATCGCCGGATAAATCGGCGTCCTGTACATTATTTTGCAAAACCGATTGGAAATCCGTTTTAAATAAAGACGGGATTTCACTGAATCCGCGGGCGATAAACCCTGCATAAATCGTAGGCGCAATCGTCATTCCAATTGTACGGACCAACGATAGTGAAGCTAATGCCGTTCCTTTGTTTTCCAGCAATTTCTCTGTCGCCAATATGTTTAACGGCGCTCCCAAAAGCACGCCCATACCGACACCGGCGATAACCGATGCAATGACAAATTGCCATTTTGCTTCAATCCAGCCCGGAAATAACATAAAGCCAATTGCCGCTACAACACCCGAGAATATAATCGCCAAAATAGGTCCGCGCTTATCTACAAGCGCTCCGCCAACTGCCGCCCCGATGCCTGCCGCTAAAGCAAGCGGCGTCATCCAATAGCCCGCATGTTCGGATTCGATGCCTAATACCTGTTCCGAAAAAGCTGGAATGAAAATCATTGCAGCTAGCATCGCTCCCGAGAATAAGCCGAGCAGCAATGTTAATAAATACGTTGGTTGCCGCATTAATGCCACCGGTAAAATTGGATCTCCGCCGTGGTGCTCCAAACGTGTTTCATAGAAATAAAGTATGGCCAGCAGAGCAATGCCTGCCAATAAATATGGATATACATCCGTTTCTAATATTGAATGGAAAAAGTTAACGCCTTCGATATTTGTCAAACCGTACATAATGCCCAGAATGGCAAGCGAAAGCAGCACAGTTCCCGTCATATCAAGCTTTCCGGATGCAGGATCTTTCGTTTCCTCCAGTTTTGCAAACCCCATTATGACGAGGAAAATGGCAATTGGGACATTGATTAAAAACAGCCAGTGCCAGCTGCCTGTCAAATCCAAAATTACACTTCCGATATTTGGCCCTAATACAGCGGCAATGCCGTTCATCCCCCCGAGCATTCCAAGCGCTTTCCCCTGCTTTTCCGGCGGCAGCGTACTCACAACATAAGAAGTGCCAATAATGAAAATACCGCCGCCGCCCATCGCTTGGATGAAGCGTGATATTAAATAGAATGCAAAGTTTGGACTTAGTGCAACGAGCAAAGATCCGATACCGAATAACGCAATCTCTACAATAAACAGCTTTTTTCGGCCGTAACGATCCGAAAGCTTGCCGACAATCGGTACACTAATGGCTAAACCAAGCGTGTATAATGTAACGCCCCATGCTCCCCAGTTCGCTTCTACACCAAACGAGCTATTAATCGTTGTTAATGCCGCGCTAATAATACCATTATCCAGAGCAGCCATAAAAACGCCGAGAGCAAATAACGTAATCGCCCACATTTGTGAAGATTTCGTATTTGTCATAAAAAAGACACCTTTCTATTTTTGACTGTTTTCCTATTATACTAATAAATCTAAATTTTGGTAAATGAAAGATCCGCTATAATCAGCTGCAAATTGCATTCCACATAAAATGGGGCTGTCCAATTTTCGGACAGCCCCAATTCAAATTTAAGCTAATAACTGTTTTGCTTTTTGCAGCTGGATTTTCACCTGCTCAAAACCTGTGCCACCTAATGAATTACGTCGGCTGACAGCTGCTTCTGGTGCAAGTACTGCATAAATATCGCCGTCAATTAATGACGATTCTTTTTGCATTTCCTCCAGCGGCAAGTCCAATAAATAAATACCTTGCTGAATACAGGTAAATACGAGCTTGCCTGTCACTTCATGCGCTTCACGGAATGGCATACCTTTTGTCGCCAAGTAGTCGGCCAGTTCTGTCGCATTCGAGAAGTCGGAATGCACCGCACTATGCAGGCGGGCTTTGTTCACTGTCATCGTGCGAACCATGCCTTCAAAGATTTTCAATGACCCCAGCACTGTTTCCATCGTATCGAACATGCCCTCTTTGTCTTCCTGCATATCTTTGTTGTAAGTAAGCGGCGTCCCTTTTAATACTGTAAGCAAACCGACTAAATTGCCGAATGCGCGCCCTGCTTTTCCGCGAATAAGCTCAGCCATATCCGGGTTTTTCTTTTGCGGCATAATTGAAGACCCTGTGGAAAACGCATCATCCAGCTCGATAAATTTAAATTCATCCGTTGACCAAATAATGATTTCTTCCGCAAAACGTGACAAGTGTGTCATCAATAGTGCTGAATTCGATAAAAATTCAACGATAAAATCACGGTCACTTACCGCATCCATTGAATTGGCATACACTTCCGCAAAACCTAGCAGTTCAGCTGATTTCAAACGGTCGATCGGGAATGTTGTACCTGCCATCGCCCCTGCACCTAAAGGCAAAATATCAATGCGCTTCATCGATTCAGTAAAGCGCTCTTTATCACGTTGCAGCTGCCAGAAGTACACCATTAAATGATGGGCAAAACTAATTGGCTGTGCACGCTGCAGATGTGTATAGCCAGGTGCAATCGTATGAACATGCTGTTCGGCCTGCTCGACAATCGTTTTTTGGAAATGTTCGATTAAGCCGATTACTTCAGGTACGCGTTTTTTTAAGAATAAGTGCATATCTGTTGCAACTTGGTCATTACGTGAGCGTCCAGTATGAAGCTTCCCGCCAACAGGACCGATCAGATCAATCAGCATTTTTTCAAGATTTAAATGGATGTCTTCATTTGAAACCGAAAACTCCAGTTCACCCGCTTCGGCTTTTACTTTTAATTGTGCAAGACCGTCCAGAATTTTCTCGACATCTTCTTTTGGTAAAATATTTTGTGCACCAAGCATTGTGACATGTGCTACAGAACCTTCAATATCTTCCAACACTAACTGCTGATCAAAGCCAATGGATGCCCCGAATTCGTCAACCCAGCTTTCTGCAGACTTCTGGAAACGACCGCCCCATAATTTTGCCATAGTAGTTTCACTCCTCAACTTATGTTCCTAATAATAGAAGAAGCGACTCGGGTTCCGAATCGCTCACTTCATTAACCGTATATCTAATTATTTATTTACTGTTTGTTTTGTGCTTTTTGCTACTTCTGATGCAACAACTGTTGGCATACCCCATAATTCGATAAAGCCTACAGCAGAAGCGTGGTTGAATTGGTCATGTTTTGAATATGTCGCCAATTCTTCAGAGTATAGAGAATTTGGAGATTTACGTCCTTCAACAATCGCATGGCCTTTGTAAAGTTTCACACGAACTGTTCCGTTTACATACTTTTGCGTTTCTTTTAAGAACGCTTCAAGAGCAGTACGAATCGGGTTGAACCAAAGACCGTTATAGATAATTTCAGATAGTTTTTGTTCAATGATTGGTTTGAAATGCGCCAATTCTTTTACTAATGTAATATCTTCTAATTCTTTATGCGCTGTTAATAATACTTTCGCACCTGGAATTTCGTATACTTCACGAGATTTAATACCAACTAGACGGTTTTCAACGTGGTCGATACGGCCGATACCGTGTTCACCGGCAATTTTATTTAATTCTTGAATTAAGTCTGCTAGTTTCATTTGAATACCGTTAATTGAAACTGGTTTACCTTCAACGAATTCGATTTCAACGTATTCCGGTGTATCCGGTGCTTCTTCCAATGAAACTGTTAAACCGTATGCTTCTTCTGGTGGTGCAACCCATGGATCTTCCATTACGCCAGCTTCGTTTGCACGGCCCCATAAGTTTTGGTCGATTGAGAATGGTGAATCGATTGTTGCAGGAATTGGAACACCGTGTTTTGCTGCGTATTCGATTTCTTCGTCACGGCTCCAGCCCCACTCACGTACAGGTGCTAATACTTCAAGATCCGGATTTAATGCTTTAATCGATACTTCGAAACGTACTTGGTCATTCCCTTTGCCTGTACATCCGTGTGCTACCGCGTCCGCATTTGTTTCCGTTGCAATTTCCACTAATTTTTTCGAAATTAATGGACGGGATAATGCAGATACTAATGGATACTTCTGCTCGTACCAAGTATGACCTTGCAATGAGATTAATGCATAATCTTCAGCAAACTCATCTTTTGCATCGATCATATATGATTCAACAGCACCTACTTGAAGTGCTTTGTTACGGATAAATTCTAAGTCTTTACCTTCACCAACATCCAGACATACTGCGATTACGTCCCAACCTTGTTCTTTTAACCATGGAATTGCTACTGATGTATCAAGACCACCTGAATATGCTAATACGACTTTCTTGTTCGCCATGTTAATTGCCCCCAAATGATGTATGTTTATACATTTAATTAATAGTTTATACACGAATAGTAACACGTTATAAAAATAAACGCAACTGCATTTATATAAAATTTTTGACTTTTTTATACTATCAAAAAACATGGATTACCGAAGTTTTTGCATAAACTCGTTAATGCATAAAATTGCTAATATTTGCGGATGTTTTCAAATAATAGAATTCGCTTTTTTACACAGAAATTTATCATAAAAAAATTTGCTTAACGAATGATTACTTCTTATTAAAGAAGCCTTTGCCCAAAAATTCTACAAGTACCGGTGCTACCGCATAAAATTTGCTCGTAACACTCATAATACGAGGGAGATTCACTTCACGCGGGCGCTTTTCAATTGCATGCATGACTTCTTTTGCCACTTTTTCAGGCTGAAGCAGAAATTTTCCGATTGCATCCCTGTATGCATTGGTAGCATCCGCTTTTTGAATAAACGGTGTATCAATAGGACCCGGATATATGCCTGTTACTTGTATATTATATTCCGCAAGTTCCAGACGAAGACCATTCACAAAACCGGTAATTGCATGTTTGCTCGCTGCATAAACACTCGCTTTTTTTGTTGCGACTTTACCTGCCTGTGACCCGATAAAGATAAAATGACCACTATTTTTTGCAATCATAGCCGGCGCCAGTCGTTTTGCCAAGTAAATTGGCGCACGTACATTCACATCAAGCATTTGGTCAATTTCTTTATCAGTCAGATGAACGGCACTTTCAAAATAGCCTAATCCGGCATTTAGAATAGCGATATCAATCGGCGGCAATTGCGACAAAACGTCATCTATATGAGCAGGAATTGTTAAATCCGCCTTATAGGCAATCGCCCCAATTCCTTTTAAATAGTTAAGCGCACTGTCATTTCTTCCTGTTGCATAAACGGTATGCCCTTCTTTCACAAGCATTTCTGCCATGATGCGCCCAATACCGCTTGTCGCACCAGTGATAAATATTTTCATTTTCATAATTCCCTCTTTATTTGCTGTATTTTTGGGTAAATAAAAACTAGTAAACAATTCATTTACTAGTTTTGAGTAATTCCAAATAGTTCTTTTAAAATGTCTTTCGATACAATCACATCAGCCAATGTATACGAGTCTAGCACAGCGAGATAAGCTTTCAGTGCTTCATTTAAAGCAAATTTCAGCCGGCACTCCGCTGATATTTTACAAAGATTATTTTCGGGATTAAAGCATTCCACAATATGAAAGTCTTCTTCCGTTTTGCGAACGACTCCGCCAATATTGATCTGTTCCGGATCGAGTGCCAGACGGATGCCGCCGCCGCGCCCGCGAATTGTCTCAATATAACCGTGCTGACCCAAATCATACGTTACTTTCATTAAATGATTTTTGGATATCTGATACGCATCTGCAATTTCCTGAATTGTTGCTAAATGTTCTCTGCCGCGCACACCTAAATACATTAGCGTACGCAAAGAATAATCTGTATATACTGTTAATCGCACGCTGTTCACCAACTTTCTTCAACGTATTTAAGTATGAATCTCCTTCCTTTACAGGTAGTAAAGGAATATAGACTCACAAAGCGTCAGTGGAATCGGAGCTGGGCGGTATCCCCCACTGACAAGGGGCAATCCGCACAGATGTGTCTCGCTCCGTGAAAATGCCGTGAGTGAATAGAAACAACTTTAGTATAACATTTTATTGAAAATGTTCGACTACAATGGCTTATTTTTTAATGACGAATTTCATTATCTGTTTTTGTGTCGAAATTGTTAAAGATGTATTTTAGATATATGTTTGTGACAGATTTGTTAAAGATGTATTTTTTATATTGCTTTAGATTTTTTTTAGCAGTATATTGATTTTGCAAGAAACAAAACAATCAAATTTGAGGGGACGTGCAATGTATGTTAGCACAAAAAACAATCGATATTATTAAATCAACAGTACCAGTATTGGAAGTACACGGATTAGCGATTACTAAAACTTTCTATTCAAACCTTTTTAGAGAAAACCCTGAATTACTGAACATTTTCAACCATACAAACCAAAAGAAAGACCGTCAGCAAACAGCTTTAGCAAACACGGTATATGCAGCAGCAGTTCACATCGATAACCTGGAGGCAATCGTTCCGGCTGTCGTTCAAATTGCGCATAAACATGTAAGTTTAGGTATTTTGCCAGAGCATTATCCGATTGTAGGTAAATATTTATTGGCAGCGATTAAAGAAGTATTAGGCGACGCAGCTACAGATGAAATTATCGACGCTTGGGCTAAAGCATACGGCGTTATCGCAGATGTGTTCATTTCAGTGGAAGAAGATCTATACAAAGCAACAGAAAATGCAGGAGGCTGGCGCGCATTTAAAGAATTTACAATTGCTGAAGTTGTGGAAGAAAGCGAAGCAGTGAAATCATTCTACTTAAAACCAGTTAATGGCGAGAAATTGCCTGCATTTAAAGCCGGTCAATTCATTACATTGCGTACACAAGTACCTGGCGAACAATATTTAATGAACCGTCAATATACATTGACAGATGGTACGGATGAATATTTCCGCATTTCTGTAAAGCGTGAAGATGATGTAACACCAAACGGAATTGTTTCAAACTTCCTTCATAACGCAGAAATCGGCACAAAAGTGGATGTAAGTGCACCAGCAGGCGTGTTCACATTAGTGGAGAATAACAGCCCTGTTCTATTCATCAGCGGCGGTGTTGGTGTAACCCCATTACAAGGGATGCTAAAAACAATGGAAAATCGCCAAGCATCATTCATCCAATGTGCCCGCAATGAAAATGTGGCTGCATTTAAAGAAACGATCGAGCAAAATATTGCGGCTAGAGACGGTAAATACAAAGCGGTTTATTCGGATCTTGACGGCTATATTACAAAAGCGCAAATCGAACAATTCCTTGTTCCAGACACTGAAGTTTATGTATGTGGTCCGACAGCATTCATGGAATCAGTCATTCAAAATTTAGTGGAGCTGGGCGTGCCTGCAGAGAAGATTCACTACGAGTTCTTCGGTGCTGCTATGGCATTGCAGATTAAGAAGACTGCTTAATTACTTAAAACCATTTAAGATAATAAGATGATAAACCAGTTTCCGGCAAACGACCGGCAACTGGTTTTTTCTATGTATTTGAAAGTTGCCTTAAAAATAAAAAACGTACAACAAATCATATCCCTAGATTATTGATATTAATTGCTTTTGCTTTTTCAAAAATTGGGGTATCAACAAACGTGGGGCAAAGTGTGCTAACTTTAATACCGAATTCTTCTACTTCTTAATGAAGCGAACTGGTTAAGCCTACAAATGCATGTTTCGTAGTGGCATATGCTGAAGATACTGGAGAAGGTCCTAAACCTGCTGCCGATGCTGTGTTCACAATATGGCCGAATCCTTGTTTTTTCATGAGGTTATATCCCACTTGAGTTCCATTAATGACTCCCCATAGGTTAACGTCCATGATCTCTCTCCAGTTTTCAATCGTCATATAAAAGAGTTCACCGTACATAGCCATACCAGCATTATTAAAAAGATAATCGATCCGACCAAATTCTTGATATAAATCTGTAAGTAATCGCTCAACATTATCATATTCAGTCACATCTAAATAAGCATACCTAACATTTATTGTTTCTCTGTTCAATTCTAATTCAAAATTTCTCCCAGCTTGTTCATTAATATATGAAATAATAACAAACACATTCTGTTGGACTAGTTCCCTGCAAATTGCCCGACCTATACCTGAAGCACCACCCGTTACAACCGCAACTTTTCTCATCATCTGCATCCGAATCCTCCTCTATTAACACCCCTCCTAACCTGAATCATTACTGAATTGCGTCTTGATTTTTGTAAGTCATACGCTTGATTTCAGATGCATAAATCTCTGCAACAATTTGTGCACCAGCACTATTTAGGTGTATACCATCTAATGTAAGATGTAGACCGCGTTCTTTTGATAGCCTGTCAATTCTTGAAGGCTTCTTATAAAAGAGAACATCCATCATTACTCTCATCACTTTTGTGCTGATATAATCTGAACTGTTAACTTTTGAAAGGTGACTTAAAAAAACAGATTGAATATCAAAAAAACTGACATTTGCTTGATTACGAGTGATGGATTGGATAAGAACATTCAATTCTTTGATTTCATGATTGGGAGCATTTTCCGTATTTTCACCAACTAATGCTGGGGTGACTACTACGATTTTCTTCGATGATGCGTGAACGAGGTCTAATATTTTCTCGTAATAATCTTTGAACTCACTATGATCTTTTGCTACTGGTTGTGCTTGAACACTCAGCAGTTTTGAATAAACATCATTCACACCGATCCAAAGGAAAGAGAGATCATAATCTATATCTAACTTTATTTTTAAGAGCCGAGTATATAAACTTTTAACTGACTCTCCTGGTTTGCCAAGGTTATCGAATGTAATATTTGGAAACTTTTCTTTTAATATGTTAACGAAAGAAACCCCCGGACGACCTACAGTTAAACTGTCACCGATTAATGCTATTTTCATCTTCATTTCCTCCTCTTAATGGAATCTAAAAAGATTGTTTCAGTTATACCAAAGCGACGTATACATTGGAACGGGCAGACCTTGAAAAGCAGGTAGAATTTCGTGATTAAATCTTTCAATCCTTGAGGAAAAAGCTGCTGGACGAAGAAATCGATCACCTTTTCTTCGAGGATGAATCGACTATCCGGGACTATCAGGCGCTTCAATACAACTGGTTCCTAAAGGGGCAGCAGCGGAAAATCCCAACGCACGGCAGACATGAAGGGGCCAAACTGTTCGCCGCCATCCATTATGCGACGGGCCATATTATCCATCGGGAGGAAGAAACAGCCGATGCCCAAGCATTTCAGCGATTCCTGCAGGATATACTCACAGCCTATCCGGAAGGAAAAATTGTCATCATGCTTGATAATGCGCGCATTCATCATGCTAAAGCGATTCAGCCCTTCCTGAAAGAGAATAGCCGGCTTCAGTTTGTTTTCCTGCCACCTTATAGCCCGGAGCTGAATATGGCGGAGGGGCTATGGGACTGGCTGAAGAAAGATGTCATCAATAATGTATTTTTCCAGAAGTTCTATCACATCAAGAGAAATGTAAAAGAATTTATGGATTGGGCAAACAATATGCCCTGCCAAGTGATCGACCGGTTGCTTGTGAAATACTAATCTTTGTTTTGTTCTATATAGTTGAATAAAAAATGAAACTTTCCCTATGTTAAAACTGCAATGAAGAAGTGGATGTAATATAGAGTCATGGACATAATCGAGCTAAGTTAGTAAAATAACTTATATGAGAGGACGTGTCCGACATG